>JANNYA010000081.1:0-6100 GCA_031409855.1 Rhodanobacteraceae bacterium
GAGTTCATTGACGCCGTTGATTTCGAACTCGCGCCGTTGCTCAGTGGACAAGTGCTGATTCAAGTGCTGGCGGCACCGATTAATCCCTCGGATGTGCTGACGTTGACTGGGCAATACGGGCAACTGCCGCCGCTACCGGCAGTGGGTGGCAATGAAGGCGTCGGTAAAGTTGTACAGCTAGGCCCCGATGTCAAATCGCCCGCGATTGGGCAAACGGTGTTACTGCCGGTGGGCAGTGGCACCTGGGCTAGTCATGTGGTGGCTGAGGCAAAACGGCTGATGCCCTTGCCGAACGAGGCTGATCCACAGCAACTCGCGATGATGACCGTCAACCCACCGACCGCATCCTTGATGCTTTCGGAATTTGTCGATTTAGCCCCGGGTGAATGGGTAATTCAAAACGCTGCCAATTCCGGCGTCGGCGCGTATTTAATTCAGCTGGCAAAAATTCGCGGACTAAAAACCGTCAATATCGTGCGTCGCGAATCCGCCGTCCAAGGCGTGCTGGACTTGGGCGGTGATGTTGTGCTCGTGGAAGGTAGCGGCGGGCTGGCTAAGCGGGTAGCCGAGGCCACAGGCGGTGCGGCAATTCGCTTGGGTATCGACGCGGTAGGCGGCAAGTCCACCGATTATTTGGCCACCTGTTTGGCGCAAGGCGGCACCTTAGTCAATTACGGCATGATGAGCGGCGAGCCGTGCGCTGTTTCACCAGCGTCATTTGTGTTTCGCGACATCACCCTGCGCGGCTTCTGGCTCGCATTTTGGTTTCGCAACGCTACCCCTGCGCAACAAATGGCCGTGTTTGGCGAAGTCGCGCAGCTCATTGCCACCGGAAAGCTACACACCCGCATTCAAGCGACCTTCGATGTCAGCGAAATTAAACAAGCGGTGGCTGAAGCGGCAAAAGGCGAGCGCGAAGGCAAAATTTTAATCGTGCCGAAGCAGTAAGGCAAAGCGGGGCCTAGAAAAATGATTGTCGAAGATTCAAAAGCGGACGCTGGCCAGGTGCCTCGGCCCACAGAAATCGTGCTGCATCAGGCTTCCAATATCCTGGAGCTAGCGTTTGAGCATGATTCAGCGGCGCAAAATCCGCCGCGTATCCGCCTGGGCGCGGAATACTTGCGGGTCAATTCGCCGTCGGCTGAAGTTCAAGGCCATGGCCCAGGTGAACGTGTTTTAGTTGCGGGCAAACTAAAAGTTGGCATTAGCGGCATTCATCCGGTCGGTAACTATGCGATTTTACTGGAGTTCTCAGACGGCCACCGTACTGGGATTTTTGCGTTTCACTATCTAATTAAGCTGGCGAATGAATACGCTACGCGCTGGCCGGCCTACTTGCAGGAACTATCCGCAGCTGGCCTGAGCCGCGAGGAACCTTAATCCATGATTGTGGCCCGCGTTGACGCCGCCGAATTGCGCCTCAGCAACATTGCCATTTATCCGGTGAAATCCTGCGCGGCGCTGAATTTGCCGATGGCCAAAGTTGAAGCACTGGGCTTGGCCCACGATCGGCGTTGGATGCTGGTCGAGGCAGAGTCAGGCAAGTTCATCACCGGCCGAGAGTGTCCTGAACTGGTTTTGCTAAGGGCTAGCATTTCAGATGACGGCTTAGAGCTATCTGCGAGTGGACGTAAGCCTTTGTCCGCATTCAAAGCAATTTTCACCGACCAGCAGCGACAAGTGCGCATTTGGTCCGATGACGTCCTTGCTACAACGGCAAATGTCGCGACCAACCAAGCGTTGAGCAGCTGGCTTGGGCGTAGTGTCGAATTGGTGTATTTTGATGCGAATAGCCAGCGCAGATTGGATCAGCAGTACGCACACGCGGGTGATCAAACTGCGTTTTCCGATGGCTACCCGATTTTGCTGATTAGCCAAGCGTCGCTGGACGCGCTGAATAGCCGGTTGAGCGCGCCGATCACAATGCAGCGTTTTCGTCCGAATTTGGTCGTTAGCGGTGCGATCGCTGCGCATGCGGAAGACCGCTGGCGCCAAGTACAAATTGGTGCTGCGCTATTTGATGTCGTTAAACCCTGCGTGCGCTGCGTTTTCACCACGGTGGACGCCAATTTAGGCGTGCGTGATCCGAGTGGCGAGCCGCTAAACACCCTCAAAAACTATCGGCGCACGCCTAAGGGCATCACTTTTGGCATGAATCTAATTCCGCGTAGCCCTGGTGCAGTAATTTGCCTTGGCGATGTCGTTCACGTGCTGAGCTAGCCCGTTATTCAATTTTTGACTCATTTCTAGCGTGTCGCTCATCGCGAGACTTTTCTACCGTGTCGCTCATCGCGAGACTTTTCTACCGTGTCGCTCATCGCGAGACTCTGCAAGATGCCAAGTCACGAGCGCAGGAAACGGCGTCCACCGACTTACCTTGACACCCGCCTGGCGCAATGCACCGCCTGTCCATGAATTACAGGTGTAAATCGGGCTATACGCACCACTGGCTGGGAAAAAAGCATCACTTTCGCCATAGCCTTTAGCAAATCGGAGCTGTGCGCCAGCTCCAGGCCGCTGCAAGGATTGCATAATGTACAAACGCAACTGGCGATACTGTTGCGTTGTTAAATCGAGGGGAAATCGCTGATCTGGAAGCTGGCTTGCCCCAAGATACTCAACATGCAGCAAGGCTTGATTGCTACCCGTTAGCGCGCGCAGTGCGGTGCTAAATTTAAGCTCGGACCAGTTCGGTGTTTGCAAATAAAATTCGGCATCGCCCCAACCAAAAGCGATCAGATCAGCGGCCGGAGATGCCTGTAAAAATTGTGTTTTCGGAAAAATAGACTGCCAATCAAACGCGTCCGCCGTGACCGGCAACACTACATCCGTATGCACACCGTTATTCAACACATAAATTCTAATCTTTGGCGACGCCTGGATTTGCATCTCGGAATTAGCCGGGAAAAGCAAAAATGTCAGCGCTATCGCGACATAAGTCAGCACCAAAGCAACGAAGCCAGCTAAGCCAAGCCCCGCAAAACGCAAAATTCGCGATAGTCGTTTTACTACAGTCACGCCCTCGCCTCCATTCGCGGCCTAAGCGTCAGCAACTAGCCTAGCGTAATTTATTAACGCGATCACAGCGCAACAAACCTGGCATTAAGCCAATACGAGTCAGAATAGCGCGATGTTGAAACCCTTTTTCATTGGCAATATTGAAATCAAAACACCGCTGGCGCTGGCGCCGATGGCGGGCGTTACTGATCGCCCGTTCCGTCAACTTTGCAAAGACTTAGGCGCCGGCATGGCGGCCTCGGAAATGACAACGAGTGACCCGCGTTTGTGGCACACACAAAAATCAGTCAAACGCATGGATCACGCAGGCGAAACCGACCCCATCATCGTGCAAATTGCCGGCAGTGATCCGGCGATGCTGGCGCAAGCAGCGCGTTTCAACGTTGAGCACGGTGCGCAAATTATTGACATCAATATGGGTTGCCCGGCGAAGAAAGTCTGCAATGTCTACGCTGGCTCTGCCCTGCTGCAAGATGAGCCGCTGGTCGAAAAAATTCTGCGTGCGGTGGTGGCGTCCGTGGCTGTGCCCGTCACGCTAAAAATCCGTACCGGCTGGAACCGCGAGAACAAAAATGGCGTGCGTGTGGCCATGATTGCGCAAGACTGCGGAATCAAGGCACTTGCCGTGCACGGCCGCACACGTGCAGATTTATATAACGGCGACGCCGAATATGAAACCATGCGCGCGATCAAGGCCGCAGTGCAAATTCCAGTGCTCGCGAATGGCGATCTAACGAGCCCGGAGAAAGCCAGGGCGGTGTTGCTAGAAACCGGTTGCGATGCCCTGATGATTGGCCGTGCTGCACAGGGCCGGCCGTGGGTATTTCGCGAATTGGCGCATTTTTTTGCGACCGGCGAGATTTTAGCAGCGCCCAGCGCGGCAGAGGTTTCCGCGATTTTACGCCGACATTTAGAAAATCTGTACGCATTCTACGGCGAGCATCACGGTGTACGCATGGCACGAAAACACATCGGTTGGTACGCCAAGGAGCACCCTGAGCGCCAGAAAATTCGTGAGGTGCTATTGCCTTGCGAATCAGCGCAAGCTCAACTTGCGCTGACTGCGGAGTTTTTCGCTTAGCCTAGCTAATCTTAGCCACGCCCGCGATGCGCACTGAGCTGGGCGACCAATTGGCCTAAGTGTTCTTCGACCGCGATGCGGCCATTGTCAGCGGCGTTTAGACCGGTATAGCCGATTTCCTCGCGAAAATTATTGATTGAGGCACCGGTAGCAACACTAAATGCCTTCACTTCTAAAGTTGCGAGCGTGCGCGTGTCGCGTTGACCATAAAACTCCAAATCTTGCGTGCCGGTTTTTTGCACGCGCACAATCACCGCGGCGCTAATGCCCGCACGCTTGGCTGCGGCTAGAATCATCGGCATGGTGCCACGGCCACGCAGGGCAGCCAGAGTGGGGAAAGCATCTTCGTCTACCACGGTATAGCCGCCATCGCGCAGCGCATCTTCAATCAAGTTTTCCGCCGCCCCAGCGGGGCCGGTTTCACCAATGGAGATCACCACCACGCGCGATACCATCGGTGCATCGCTGGATGTAACCACGCTAGGCGATGGTGCATTTGTGGCGACGCGGGGATTTAAATCGCGCTTGTCATTGACCGCTTCGATGCGTGAGCGCAAACCAGCCAGGGGCGCACGCGGTGTCGCTTCCGCTTCGATATTGGCCGGGCCAGCATCCGCCGCAGCCGCGAGTCGAGCGTTTTCGGCCTTGACGCGCTCAAGCTCGGCATTCATGTCAGCAAGTTCGGTGGATTGTCCAGCGTCTACTTTTGGGACATTGCCGCTAGGCGTTGAACTTCGCGCTTGATTGGCGGTGGAAGTTGGGCTGGTATCTGGTGCAGACGTGCCCATGTTTGTCGCGTCGCTTGGCGTAGCTGGGTCTGTCTCGCCGGTTTTGTCCACGCTTGGATTTGCCGCCACTACCACCACTTTGCCGTTGTCAGTAGTTTTTGCGGTATCGATTTTGTTTGTGTCAGTCGCAACTGCCACCGTATCAGCATCCGCTGGTGTGCCAAATATTTTATCGCGCATGGCATAGCCGCCAACGCCGGTAGCAATGAGCAAACTCGCTGCAATCGCCCAAATCGGCGCGCTGCTTCTAGGACTCGCTTGATGCACCGGCGGCTGCGCTGGTGCAGGCGCTTGTGCATAAACAGGTGCGGCTGGCTGATAGACAGGTGCTGCGCTATGTAAAGGCTGTGGCGGCGGCACGGGTAAAGGCGCACGCGGCGAAGTAACCGCAGATGGCTGACGTGCGCCTTGCGGCAATGTCGATGCTGAAGTCACGCCGGGCGCGGGTGAAGTCACATTTACTGTGCCTGCAATCGCGCCGGTTTTGGCTAGATCAGACAATAAGTCATGGCAACTTTGATAGCGCTGCGTCGGGTCCTTCGCCAACATTTTGTTCAGCACAGAAACCAAAGGTTGACTGACATCGGCACCTAACGATCGCACGTCAGGAATATCGGCCTGCACGACTTCAAGCATTAAACCCAGCGGTGATTGATCCGTGAACGGCATGCGCCCGGCCAACATTTCAAACAACACTATGCCCAATGCAAACACATCGCTGCGCTGATCAACTTGTTTGCCTAAGCAGACTTCTGGTGACAAATAGCCTGGCGTGCCGACAAATTCGCCGGTGCCGGTCAGCTTCTTTTCAAAATCTGAATTCGCCAAGGCGATGCCAAAGTCTGCCACTTTGACCAAGCCGCGCGGCGTAATCATCAAATTCGCGGGCTTGATATCACGGTGCACCACGCCCCGATCGTGCGCGACGCTCAAGCCTTGGGCAGCCTGCGCGATAATGCCGGCAGCGTGTTTGGCTTCGAGTTTTCCTTCACGACGCAGCATTTGACTCAAAGACTCGCCCTCGACAAACTCCATCGCGAAAAATGGTTGGCCGTGATCGTCACCGATCATGTAAATCTGGATGATGTGCGGATCGTTCAGCTGTGCCATGCTGCGCGCTTCGCGCAAAAAGCGCTCGACCACTTGCGGGTCGTGCGCCAAGGCTTCGCTCATCAGTTTGATTGCGACATGGCGGTTCAAATTAGCCTCGAAA
>JANNYA010000082.1:0-8890 GCA_031409855.1 Rhodanobacteraceae bacterium
CGCGAGGCTGACCCACTTCAACAAATCGTCAACTGGCTTCCCATGATTCGGAATCGCTGTTCAGAAAACTGGCTTCCCATGACCCGGAATTGTGGCTTCCCATGACCCGGAACAGTGGCTTCTCATGGGTCGGAATATCCACAAGCAAACCGTGCGTATCCACGTTGAAGCAAATGCCAGCATGGAATGGTTGCCGCAAGAAAGTATCTTTTTTAACGCCGCCGATGTGCAGTTATCCCAGGACATTCACTTGGATACGGATGCCCGTTACATCGCGTGCGACATTTTTTGCTTTGGGCGGGCCGCTTCTGGCGAAACATTCGAAAATGGGAAAATTTCGCAGCGCACATCCATTTGGCGCGCCGGGAGGCTGCTTTGGTTTGAGCAAGGCGCGATCATCGCAGGCAGCGCAGCAATGGCCAGTGCTTTGGGCCTGGCTGGCAACAGCGTGTGCGCGACCCTGATTGCGATTGACAAAGCCGTTCCAAATGCCGTGATTGATGCCCTGCGTGCAGACGCAATGCTGTTGCTGGACGGCGATGCCAGTTTTGGCGTTAGCCAAATGAAGGGCGTGGTCGTCGTGCGCTATTTGGGCGATGCCAGCGAAATGGCTAGAACATTGATGCTGCTGGCTTGGCGGCACTTGCGGCCGATCGTGTTGGCGCGTGAGGCGATCAATCTACGAATTTGGAATACCTAGTCAGATTTCACTGCCGCACAATCGAAGCGATTTTGAAAGCTTGCTGCAATCGACCAAAACAAATGGTAGCCCATGGAATTAACAACCGAGAGAAAAAGACAAGCTTTTGATTTTTACGGCGGGCTTGCTGGCCGAACGGCGCAAGGCGCGTGGCTTGAAGCTAAATTATCCGGAAGCGATTGCGCTGATCTCAGCGGCAATTATGGAAGGCGCACGCGATGGCAAAACCGTCGCCGAGCTGATGTCAGAAGGCACGAAAATCCTGTCCCGCGCTGATGTAATGGACGGCATTAGCGAAATGATTAGCGATATTCAAGTCGAGGCAACCTTCCCGGATGGCACCAAGTTGGTCACGGTGCATCAGCCGATCCCATGACTACAAGCGCGCAGAGCACATTATGATTCCTGGCGAAATGCTGATCGAGCCGGGCGACATTGAAATCAATGTCGGCCGCGAAACGATCATTCTCAAAGTGGCCAATAGTGGTGATCGCCCGATCCAAGTGGGTTCGCATTTCCATTTTTTTGAAACCAATCCGTTTTTGCACTTTGACCGTGTTCAAGCGCGTGGTATGCGCTTAAACATTACTGCAGGAACTGCGGTGCGATTCGAGCCAGGGCAAGTTCGAACCGTGGAGCTGGTCACCTTGGCTGGCGCAAGGGTTGTTTACGGCTTTCAAGGCTTGGTTATGGGGAAACTCGATGGCTAAAATTTCACGCCAGGCCTACGCCGAAATGTTCGGCCCAACTACGGGTGATCGGGTGCGGCTTGCTGATACGGAGCTGTTTATTGAGATCGAAAAAGACTACGCGATTTACGGCGAAGAAGTGAAATTCGGCGGCGGCAAAGTCATTCGCGACGGCATGGGGCAATCGCAGCGCAAGCACGCCGATGTCATGGACACCGTGATTACCAACGCGGTCATTATCGATCATTGGGGCATCGTCAAAGCTGATCTTGGCTTGAAAAATGGCTTGATCGCTGGGATCGGCAAAGCCGGTAATCCGGACATTCAACCAGACGTGACCATGGCGATTGGCGGCGCGACTGAAATTATCGCGGGCGAAGGCATGATTGTGACTGCGGGCGGCATTGATTCGCATATCCATTTCATCTGCCCGCAGCAAATCGAAGAAGCCTTGATGAGCGGCGTCACGACCATGCTCGGCGGTGGCACGGGCCCAGCCGTGGGAACTGCGGCCACCACCTGCACGCCTGGGCCCTGGCATATCCATTCCATGCTTCAAGCCGCCGATGCCTTCCCGATGAATTTAGGCTTTCTGGGCAAAGGCAATGTCAGTTTGCCGGAACCGCTGGAGGAGCAAATTAAGGCCGGGGCGATTGGCCTGAAACTGCACGAAGATTGGGGCACCACACCGGCTGCGATTGATAATTGCCTGACGGTGGCAGATCGTTACGACGTGCAAGTTGCAATCCACAGCGACACTTTAAATGAAGGTGGCTTTTTGGAGCACACGCTCGCGGCATTCAAGAACCGCACGATTCATACCTTTCACACTGAGGGTGCAGGTGGCGGCCATGCGCCAGATATTATTGCGGCGGTAGGCGAATCCAATGTATTGCCGTCATCAACCAATCCGACGCGGCCCTACACCATCAATACGCTCGATGAACATCTGGATATGTTGATGGTTTGCCACCATCTGGACCCGGCGATTGCGGAAGACGTGGCATTTGCCGAGTCACGCATTCGGCGCGAAACCATTGCCGCTGAAGACATTTTGCACGACCTAGGTGCAATCTCGATGATGTCGTCGGACTCGCAAGCCATGGGGCGCGTCGGTGAAGTGATTTTGCGCACCTGGCAAACCGCGCATAAGATGAAAACGCAGCGTGGCGCGCTGGCACCTGATAACGCACGCCATGACAACTTTCGCGTCAAACGCTACATCGCCAAATACACCATCAACCCAGCGATCACGCACGGCATTTCGCATGTGGTGGGCTCGCTTGAAGTGGGCAAGATTGCCGATATCGTGCTCTGGAAGCCGGCATTCTTTGGCGTCAAGCCCAGCATGATCCTCAAGGGCGGCATGATTGCAGCCGCGCAAATGGGTGATCCGAATGCCTCGATCCCAACGCCGCAGCCGGTGCACACGCGGATGATGTTTGGTGCTTTTGGCGGCGCGCTGAAAACGTCATTTACCTTTGTTTCGCAAGTCGCATTTGACGCGGGCATCGGCGCGCAATTGCAGCTAAGCAAGACCTTGATTCCGGTGAAAAACACCCGACGTGTGCGCAAGTCCGACATGATCCACAACGGCGCGACGCCGAAAATGCAGGTGGATCCAGAAAGCTACGAAGTGCGTGCCGATGGCGAATTGCTGGTATGTGAACCCGCTGAAGTATTGCCGATGGCGCAGCGTTATTTTCTTTTCTAAAGCCCAATCTAAAGACACTTCATGCTGACCCTGCAAACCAAAATAGCCACCGCAGAAACTATTGCCGCACAGATCACCTTGCCGTATGAGTTACGTGAAAAAAGTCGGCTGTTGGCGCAGTTGCCTAGCGGCGAAGAAGTCGCGGTGTTCACCCCGCGCGGAACGGTGATGCGCGACGGTGATTTAATGCAGGGCGATGATGGCCGCGTCGTGCAAATCATTGCGGCGCAAGAGCCGACCTACAAAATTGTATGCGGCTCGGCGTTCGAGCTGCTGCGCTGTGCCTTTCATCTGGGCAATCGCCACACGCAAGCGCAATTGGGCGATGGCTTTTTACGCATACGACTGGATAGCGTGCTAAAGGAAATGCTGCAGGGTTTGGGCGCAAGTGTCATTGAAGAACTTGCCAGTTTCGAGCCTGAGGCAGGGGCATACGGCGGCGGCCACCATCACGGTGGTGATGATGCGCACCCGCGCAATTTATTAGCACCCATTCCGCTGCGCCAGCGTATTCATCGCCCATCAGACCCGAGCTGAGCGGCGCTAGCGCTTTATGCAATCCGCCGCCTTACTGCATTTACTACAGCTAGCCAGCCCATCCCTGCCGGTTGGTGCGTACAGCTATTCGCAGGGCTTGGAAGTCGCGATTGAAAGCCGCTTGGTTCGTGATGAAAGTAGCGCGCGCCGGTGGATTATTGAGCATTTGCAGCAGGTGATGGCGCAGTTCGAAGCGCCGGTGCTTTGGCGTTTGTTGACGGCATTTGCGGCGGGCGATGGCGAGGCGGTCAGGCACTGGACCGAGCAGTTTATTGCGGCACGTGACACCGCTGAATTTAGGGCAGAAACCATCCAAATGGGCTATTCGCTGGCGAAATTAGTCGTGGACCTGAAGCTCGTCGATGACGCATCGACTGCGATCTTGCAGAGTCTGCCGGAAGTACCGTTTCCTACCGCACTGGCGCTGGCCGCAGTGGCTTTGCAGGTGCCGCACACTGCGGTAATGCTGGGCTATCTGTTTTCTTGGGCTGAGAATCAAGTGTTGGTTTGCGTGAAATCCGTGCCGCTGGGGCAAGTATCTGGGCAGCGCCTGCTGTTATCGCTGCGGCCAGAATTGGAGCGCGCGGCAGTACATGCACAGCAATTGCCTGACGCGGAATTGTCAAACTGGGCACCTGGGCTTTCGCTCATGTCGATGCAGCATGAAATTCAGTACAGCCGTCTCTATCGTTCGTAATTTTTTTACCACCGAAAGCAGCATCCCCAATTCCCTTTTGAAAGTGAACACGTCTATGGCCATCAACGAATCAGCACCAAACCCGCTACGCGTCGGCATCGGCGGCCCGGTGGGGTCCGGCAAAACCGCGCTGTGCGAGCTACTTTGCAAGCGCATGCGCGATCACTACGAAATGGCGGTGATTACCAATGACATCTACACCAAAGAGGATATGGAAATACTTTTGCGTGCCGATGCTTTGCCTGCCGAGCGCTTGATGGGCGTAGAAACGGGCGGCTGCCCGCACACCGCGATTCGCGAAGACGCCTCGATCAATTTGGAAGCAATCGCACGTATGAGTGCTGATTTCCCCCAGCTAGATCTGATCCTGATTGAGTCCGGCGGCGATAACTTAGCGGCGACGTTTAGCCCGGAACTGTCGGACCTGACGATCTATGTGATCGACGTGGCAGGCGGCGAAAAAATCCCGCGCAAGGGTGGGCCGGGCATCACCCGTTCGGATTTGCTAATCATCAACAAAACTGATTTGGCGCCCCACGTAGGCGCCAATTTAGAGGTCATGGCGGCCGACGCAAAGCGGATGCGCGGCACTCGGCCCTTCGCCTTTACCAATCTGCGCACCGGCGAGGGGCTAGAAACTGTGGTGGCTTTTATTCAAAAGCAGGGTTTGCTCGATAAAGTTTGATCGCTCGTTTACCCACCTGCTCAATTAAGAATACGGAGAAAATATATGTCACTTGCAAACCTGACCCGCTGTTCGTTCTTCCTGCTGGGCGTAGTTCTGGCCCTGCCCGCGTTAGCACACCCGGATGCCAGCCATAGTTTCGGCGCACTGTCGGCTGGGTTTTTGCACCCGTTTACCGGCATAGATCATTTATTGGCGATGCTTGCGGTTGGCATGTTGGCGTCTGCCCAGCAGGGCAAGGCGCGTTGGCTTCCTCTGTTTGCGTTTCCCGTGATGATGCTGATCGGCGCCATGATTGCTGGCTTTGGGATCGAGCTTGCATCGGCCGAAATATTCGTAGCGCTGTCGGTTGCGGTTTTTGGGCTGTTGTTTGCGCTTTCGGTCAAGCTATCTACAAGTTTGAGCGTGGTAGGTTTTGCTGCGTTCGCCACGTTTCATGGCTATGCACACGCGATTGAGCTGCCGAGTGATGCTTCAATGTTTCGCTATGGCGCTGGCTTCTTAACTGCATGCGTACTGATTCAAATGATTGGCTTAAATCTCGGCAAGCACTGGCAAAGCAAATCCAATGCGGTTACGCCGCGTTTTGCTGGCGGCGGCATTGCCGCAGTCGGCGTGTTTTTCTTAGTCAGCTAGACTAGGACGAAAGCAACCGCAGGAAATCACGATGTCTGGCACCTTAAAGTCCCCCCATGTCAGCGAAGCCGACTATCTAAGCGCAGAGTTAATCCGCCTCGGCAAACATGAATTTGTCTGCGGCCAAGTGTTCGCCATGCCGGATGTTTCGAATCGACATAATCAAATTGCAGTCAATGTAGCTATTGCACTTCGCAAAACCGCGCCGAATACGTGTCGGGTTTCCATTTCCGACGTCAAGTTCAAAGCCAATCAGCTTTACTACTACCCAGATGTCATGGTGTCGTGTGCACCGAAGTCGGATGAATATTGCGAATCCCAACCGTGTTTGATCGTTGAAGTGTTAAGCGAGTCAACTGAAAGTATCGATCGTGGCGAAAAGCTGCACAACTACCAAAAAGCGCCGGAACTTGAAGCGTACTTACTGGTATCGGAAAAAGAGTGCCGTGTCGATGTATTTAAGCGCAGCGGCGCATTTTGGGGTTTTGAAAGTGTCACTGATGGCGAGATTGCGCTGAGCTGTCCAGCGATGTCACTTGCCTTGGATGCGATTTATCAGGGGGTTGAGGTTGACGCCAACGAGGCTTTGCGCGTGGCGTATGGCGCGAAAAATTCCGACCGACCTCATCAGCAAACAAAAATGCGAATTGAAGGTGTGATTACCGAAAAGGAGTACATCGCAGCTCAGTATTTACATCTTCGGCCAAAGCGCATATTTTCTATTATTGGCCTAATAATTTTTGTGTTTTTCCTGGCTTCGCTAATAGATACACCATCGGTGTATTCATTTGGCGCACTAATTTACCTGGTTGGGTATTTTTTATATTTATATTGGTATTCAAAAAAGACATTTCGGCAATACAAGGCGATTCTTGAGTCTTTTTCTATCGAATTACGAGAAAACGGCCTATATTTCGAGCGCAAGAATGGGAAAGGTTTAATCCCATGGGGTGAGATCTTTAAATGGAAGCGCAGTGATAAATTAATTCTTCTATACCCCACCAGCAACTTGTTTTACGTGATTCCCCGCAGTGTTTTTGATAGTCAAGGTGATTATCTTGAATTTCAAGAAGAACTCAAAAGGCGAATCGGAAATGCAATTTAATAACTCAACGCGAGCGCGGCAATTCTGTTCCTACTTCCTACTTCCTACCGCGCCAGCCCCTCAAACTGCGCCGCCACGCCTAAATGATCTGAAGCCAACGCCGGCAACGTCCAACTGCGCTTGAGCTTGAGGCCACGATACAAAACCAAATCAATCTGGCGCTTGGCTGCCCAGCTGGGAAAAGTAGCTGCAGTTGGCGCGATTTTCAGCGCCAAGGACTCAGTAAAAGCGCGCACCGCTGGTGCGTCGGGCGTAGCATTAAAATCACCAGTGACAATGACCGGTTCCGCGCTCGGGATGAGCGCAATTTGCGCGGCGATGTAGTCCAACTGCATGCGCTGTGCGTTCGCGGTCAGGGATAAATGCAGATTAAAAACTCGCACGCCTTCAAAATTTGCGGCGATTACGCCCCGGCCTTTCACCGTTCCCGGCAGCGCATGTTCTTGCCAATCGCTGCAGCCCTGGCGCGCCAAAATAGCGTTGCCAGAGCAGGAAAACGGTAGATGTTTGAGCCCGACTTTGCGATTGCGCTGATCGAGCACGGTGCCAAAATTCGCCAGGTTTGCCAGCCGATGCGCTTGATGCACGAACGCCGAGCGGGTACTGCCGCCATCGGCTTCTTGCAAACAAACCAAGTCAAACTCAGCAATCGCGCCTGCGATTGCTGCTAAGTTGCCGGATTTGCTGGGGCCGGAAAGCACGTGCTGCCAAGCTTTGGTGACATAGTCGTGATAGCGATCGGCGCGCGCGCCAGCCTGGATATTAAAGCTAGCAATGGTGAAGCCGCGTTCGGCCCAGCTAGACGGCAAAAACGCGGACGCCAACGGCGCAGCTGTTAAAAGCGCCGTCATGGTGCTGCAATCGGCAGCGCACGCGCGTCAAAAGCGTGCCATTCGCCTGCGCTTAATAGCTCTAAGCCGCTGTAGCTGCATTTATAGTGCATTTTTGCGTGTCCATCGAGCCAAAAGCCCAAATAAAGATGCGCTAAACCCACAGCGCGCGCGGCTTCGATTTGGCACAAGATCGCGAAGACGCCCAAGCCGCGTTTCGCTTCATCAGGATCATAAAAACAATACACCGCTGACAGGCCGACGTGCGTCACATCAGTCACAGCGACGCCCAGCAGCCGTTCGCCCAAGCGAAACTCGATAAACTCGGTTTGCGACCATTTGGCAAGCAGGAAGCGACTGAAGTCTTCCTCGCTGGGGTCGTCCATACCACAGCCCAAATGCCGGCCCGCCAAATAGCGTTGATACAGCGCAAAGTATTCCTCAGTCAGCACCGCCGGGCGGCGTTCTATACGCAAATCCGCATTGCGCTTTAGGCAGCGCCGCTGCGTCCGATTTGGGCTGAATTTCAACACATCAATGCGGCTAGCGACGCAGGCACTGCACTGCGCGCAATGCGGCCGATAAATATGCCCACCACCGCGCCGAAAGCCGCGCGTGATTGCGGCGTCGTAAAGGCCTTTTTGACCGTCGGCGATGGGATCTAACACCAAATTTTGCGCGCTGCGATTAGGGTAATAGCCACAGGCGTGCTCCAGCGAAATAAAAACCTTTACGGCTTGGCTTTTACTCTTGCCGCCTGCTTTGTCACCACTCATGCGTGCTGATCCATCGGCTCGACTTCCTAGGCATCAAGAGTAATCAATTTCATGCGCCCGCTGGCACCGGATTTAACCGCAATTTTGGCTTTCGCAACCTTAAAGTGCGCAGCAATCAAAGCAATCAATTCGGCGTTAGCCTTACCGTCCACCGGCATCGCCTTGACTTCTGCGAGCCAAGTACCGTCCTGTTGCGCGGTGAATGCGCTGATTCTGGCTTTGGGCTTTACTTTGACTTGGAGGATTCGCATCTCTGATTTACTAATTTTTTCGGTTAATTTAAGTGTGTGGCCGACGCCGAGTTTATCCAACCCAGCGTTCGCTTGAACACATACTTAGACGCCATACGGGGCTGGTGCTTCTCTGCAGACTGTAACCCCCCCCCATCTGACAAACTACTTGTCACCTAAGATAACATTCATAGGTCGACAAGGAAAATAGCATGAAAAAGCAAGCAAAATATAGTCAAGAACGGCGCGACCAAGCATTACAGCGCGTCGCGTTGCGCAGCGATAGTCAAA
>JANNYA010000083.1:0-1985 GCA_031409855.1 Rhodanobacteraceae bacterium
CCAGCGGCATCGGCACATAGCGCTGGGACGCACCAACTGAGTGCGATGGCAAAAACTACCGGTGTAAGACGCATTGGCTTTTCCTTAAAAGTCGGGGTTCCTCAAGACATTCGGAGCAGCGCACCGATGCAGATCACGCCATCGTGGGCAAATTTAACTAGCATTCACAAACTTAGCGATAAATGCCGAGCAACGCCTGTCTCGGCTGATGAAATCAATCTCTGAGCCGATCGCGGTTTTAAGGTTGCTGGCATTTTTAAGGCTGGGGCCTGGGTTCCCGTAAGATGTCCCGTAAGAAGAAGCCAAGCGTTCGGGCGTCACAATGGAGTTCGCACAACAGCGTCTGAAAGATCCTAGGCTGGCGCTCCCGGACGTACCGAAGGGCTGGACGTGCTGGCACAATAGGCAATTCAGCACAGCGCTGAGATAACCAAACCTTTTTAGCCATTGATATGCAAATGCCGATGCCCGCCAAACCCGAAGCCCCTGATGCTGGCGACTGTTGCGGCGAAGGCTGCGCGCGGTGTGTGATGGATGTCTACGAGCAGCGTCTGCGTGAGTGGCAGGAAGCAATCGATGCGCTGCGTTTGGCAAAACCGAAGGAATCGGAACGTGGGGCGCAATAAGCGCGGGGCAGCATAAAGACGACAAGATGGGCAAGTGGCTATAGGGCTTAGAGGCACAATTGCGGATTGGTTTGGGTCATATATGTCTGACGCATTCCGTTTGAATTGAGTTTTTCAGGGCTGTGTAGCAGATTCAATTTTTGCGTCCCCTGCTACCATGCAAGCCCGTTGCCAAGCACTCAGCCCGCCATGATTGATCTTTACTCAGCTGCTACCCCAAATGGCCACAAAATTTCGATAGCGCTTGAGGAGCTGGCGCTGCCATACACTTTGCACGAGCTGAAGCTGTCGGCGGGTGATCAGAAGCAGCCGTGGTTCTTGAAGATCAATCCCAATGGCAGAATCCCTGCGATTGTGGATCGCGATGAAGGCGATTTTGCGGTATTTGAGTCGGGCGCAATTTTGATATACCTCGCGGAAAAAACCGGTAGGCTGATGCCGGTGGATGTTAAAGGCCGTTCGCGGGTGCTGCAGTGGTTGATGTTTCAAATGGGCGGGATTGGCCCAATGATGGGCCAAGCCAATGTTTTTTTTCGCTATTTTCCCGAGAAAATTCCTGCCGCAATTGATCGCTACCAAGGCGAATGCACTCGGCTGTTCCGGGTGCTGGATGCGCATTTAAAGGAACACGAATATTTGGCCGGTGATTACTCGATCGCTGACATTGCTAACTGGGCTTGGGTGCGCACGCATCGCTGGAGCGGTGTGGCGATCGAGGACATGCCAGATCTCAAGCGCTGGATGGATGCCATTCGCACCCGGCCAGCGGTGCAAAAAGGCATTTTAATGCCGGCTTCCAGCCTCAATTTGCAGACAGACGAAGATGACCGTGCGCAGCAATTTGCGCAGGAAGCCCGCAAGTTGTTGGAGACTGGGCAGTCGCTTGGCGGTGCTGGGAAATCATGAAACTCTACCTTACGCCGCGCGCGCCCAGTCCACGCCGAGTCACTATTTTTCTCGCGGAAAAAGGTGTTACCGACATTGAATTCGTTAGTGTCGACATCGCTAATGGCGAGCATAAGCAAGCACTTTATCTTGCCAAAAGCCCACTCGCCAAGGTGCCCGCGTTGGAGTTAGACGATGGCCGTGTCTTGACCGAAGCCAGCGCCATTTGCAGCTATCTAGAAGGCCGTTATCCCAAGCCGAATCTGCTCGGCGTGGACTTTGAGGAGCGCGCATTTATTGAAATGGCAAACCGACGCATCGAGTTCTATTTGTTAGCAGGTTTCGCCAATTGCATACGCCACACGCATCCAGGAATGGCCGCGCTTGAGCAGCCCCAATTTCCAGATTTTGGGCGCTCTCAAGGTGAGAAGGTGCGCGTTTTTGCGCGCTGGCTAGATAGCGAATTGGCGCGCC
>JANNYA010000084.1:0-32147 GCA_031409855.1 Rhodanobacteraceae bacterium
GCGCTGATGGTACCCAGCTTTAGCGAGCGCAAGAAAAAAATTATCGCGGTCATTTGCGAAATTCCCCCTGGGCAAGTCGCGAGTTACGGCCAAGTCGCTGAATTAGCAGGCATTCCATGCGGCGCGCGTTTGGTGGTGCGGGTGTTGCGCGCCCCAGGAGTCGCACTGCCGTGGTGGCGCGTGCTGCGCGCCGATGGCAGCTGCGCCGTTGATGGCCAACTTGAGCGGCTGCAGGGTGAGGGCATTGTGGTGAACAAACGCGTTGATTTGGCTCGCTATCGCTGGCAGGGCTTGGATTATTTGTTGTTTGGTGGCGAGAGCTATCGCGGCGCAATCTAACGCTTTGGTGCCAGCCACCCATACAGGTCAATTGCCAAACCGTCTAATTGCGCGACGATAATCAACGATTCATCGCGCGCCACGGCTAGACCATGGTTTAACGTGCTCGGTGCAGGCACCTCCAAGAGCGTGGTTCTTTTGCTGGCAAAGTCAAAGCGCGAACTAAAACGAAGGCGCGCACCCTTTCGTGGCGGTGCAACATAGTAAAGTGCGTGATCCGAAAGCGTCCAATGGCGCCCATAGGCGGTGCCGATTTGCACCGGTAGCTTTACGCAGCTGTGCATATCGGGTGCGGCTGGACAGTGCCAAAGCTGATCTTGCCTAGCCTGATACACCAAAAACAAGCCGCGTGGATCGACTCGATAGCTCAGGACATCATCCGCAATCAGTTCCGCCTGCGAGCCGGGCGCATTGCCACGTCGCATCAATTTAATTGGTGCGCTATCGCCCAGCAAGTACCACACGTGCTTGCCCTGCGCATCATCGCTGGCGTCGTGGGCACCGAGTGGAAAAGCTGTTGCAAGCTGTGCGGTCAGAGCACCTGAAACATATCGCCAAACTTCGGTGTGTTGCGCGCCGTAGCGCGTTAACCATAAAGCATCGCTGTCACTTTGAAAGGCCGGATGCGCCCACCGATCCGCTGCGGAAAGTGGCAATTGCCGCTCAGCGACCGCGGCTTTATCGCCAACAAGGCTAAGCGAATAAATTCCCTCCAGGCCGTGCTGGTTCGATTGATAAACCAAAGTCCGCGCATCCCGTGAAAGCACCGGGTAACCCTCATAGCGGCTGGAGGGCGTCAAGCGCACTGGTTTGGCATTGGCGCGATACAGCCAAAGATTGGCATCGTAGCTCGCTTGCTCATACACCACCGAACCGTCGGGTGCGACATCGGGAAAGCGTGCACCCCGAGCGCCGAGTAGTTCTGGATTCACGCTCGACGTCGCTGGTTCCGGCGCCAGCTTGAGCAAGGCGCGAAAACCCAGCGCGTCACTAGCGATCAGCAACCGCCCGTCGGGCAAATAGGCCTGACCGAAAATCATCGAGTCTACTAATGCGACACGGCGCGCGGTCGCGCTTGCGGTCAGCGGCATCTGCCACAGTGACTGCGTGCCATCGGTGCCACGCACAAAACTGACTTCACCAAGCGGTGAAAAGCGCGGGTCAATATCATTGCCGGTTTTGCGCTCGGGCGACGTTAGTATTTGCGAAGCACCGGTGCGCAACGTTAGTAGTGCCAAACCACTGCCATGATTTGCACTCGTATTTGGCGCGGTATAAACAAGCCGTGTGCCATCGGCAGAAACATCCGGGCAGCTACGCACCGTTGCGCACGCAGCAAGCAGCTGCGGCGTATCAGCCATCATCGCTTGTTTGAGCAGCTGACAACGCCCCTGATGATGCCGCGTCCAAATTAAATCGGCGGCTACAAATAAAGGGCAAACGTCTTCGGCCTCGGATGCGTCAGTAAATCGCCTTTGCACTAAGCCGTCGCGCGAACGCAGCATTAAATGGCTGCCTGGCGCGGGTGGAGTTGCGACCGCATAGGCTAGCCAAAGGCCGTCTTTGGAAAATCGGGGGCTGAACTCGATGCCCGGGGAGCTAGTGAGTGGGCGCACAAGCAACAATTCGGCGGCACTCAGCGATGCCTGATTTTGCCCAGGCACGGGCACCTTCCGCGGTGTAATTACATCTGTTTGACGCAGCCAAAACGCCGCCAGCGCCAACATGATTGCCAGTACTAGAACGCTCAGCAGCATCGCCGTTGAACGCTTGAATTTTGGCGCGGCGCCAGGTTTTTCCAGGGCGAAGCTAAAACCTGCTTGCAGCTCAACCGGCACAGCCTCAGTTAGTAACGCCGCTGGCGCGCTAGCAAAATCGTCGGGCGCCGCGCGATCAATGTTTGGCGAAAACTCGACTTCAGCGATCAAGCGATAGCCCAACTTAGGAATGGTCTGCACAAAGCGTGGTTCGCGCGCATCATCATCCAGCGCTTGCCGCAAATCGGCGATGCTGCGCGATAGCACTTCATCGTTTAGCACCCGGCGTTCCCAAACCAGCTCCAGCAACGATTCACGCGTCACCGTATTGCCTGCGGCCCGCGCTAAGCAGCGCAGCAGTAACATCAGCCGAGGCGGTACGCGTCGAATGTCAGTGCCAGCACACCACTCGTGCCGATCCGGCGTCACCAGCCACGGCCCGACTCGAAATGGTTTCGCTGTTAAATCAATGCCTTGCGAATTTTCCATAGGGTTCAAAAAATAACTTCCGAAACGATTCTGCAGATAAAAAGGAGGAAAAAATCAAGCTTTGCTCAGGCGCGCATTGGCTAGTCGCAGTCAGTGTCCTCGCTCCAACCAGCGGAGACAAGCATCATGCGTTTTTCATCGAGTAAGCAGTTAACACCTAGTTTGTGCCGCCGCAGTCTGCGCGCAATCAGACTGGCTTTTTTTAGCATCAGCTTGAGTGCGTTGAGTACAAGCGCTCTTGCGCAGGTTCCCGTGCCACCCACACCTTGTTCCAGCAAAGTCTTGGTAGGCGGGTTTTTCAATAACAACGTCAATATCTACAACGCCTGCACCGGCGGCTTCGAGCGGAGACTCGATGATGCTGGCCGGATCCAAGGGCCGCAATCCACACGCGTTCTAAACGGCAAGATTTATGTGGTTAGTGAAGGTAATGATCGAGTATTGCGCTACAGCGCCACAACCTTTGCTTATGAGGAAGTATCAATCAATCTGCCGGTCGGCTTTGGCGGCACCGGCTTGGCAATTCGAGGCGACGAGGCCTTTGTTGGAAGCTACAACGAAAACACTGTGAACCGGTACAGCCTTAGCACTGGCCAGCTATTGGGCGTGGCAATTGCACCGAACGCTGCTGGCCTCGATGGTGCCGATCTCGGCATGGTGTTTGGCCCTGATGGCAAGCTCTATGTGCCAGGGTATGACAGCAACACCGTAGTGCGGCTCGATCCCGCCACCGGCGTTACCGCTGTGTTTATCAACGGCAACACCAGCCGCCTGTTTGAGCCCCGAGGCATTTTGTTTGAGCCTAGTGGTAACACCGTATTAGTCAGCGGCGAGGCGAGCGGCGAAGTTCAGCGCTTCGACGCTAACACCGGTAGCTTTATCACCAAGGTGGTGACGGGTTTGATTCAACCCACCGGCTTGGCCTATGCCACAGACGGCACCTTATTAGTCGCGCATCGTAGCGGCGTCAACAAATATGATCCCAACACCGGTGCCCCGCGTGGCAATTTATTGCTGGCGTCCGCTAGTGGCTTGAGCGGGCCTACTTCTGTCACCGTATTTCCCACGACCTCGGCGATTGATGTATCACAAGTTGGTAGCCAGTTTTGGGTTGTAGGTTTGGGCGTGATCGCGGGCAACAGCGTGACCGTGGACCCCATGTATAGCGCTAATGGTGCGGCCTTTGGTGCCAACTTTAAGCCAGAGGATGTCACGCTTAAGCGTTGGGGCAAACTGCGCATTGATTGGCGCAGCTGCACCGAGGCTACGCTTAGTTGGAACTCAGACGGTACCGACTCGGCCGGCTTTGGCATCGGTAGCTACCCACTGGTGCGGGTTGGCGATAGCGAGCAATCATTACAATGCAAACAGGCAGGCTTTGCGAATTCCACCAATCTAAGTTTTATTGGCGGACATTGGTTTGGTGGCCCAACACGTAACGGCGAAGGGCTATTACTTGATCGGCTTAGCGACGGTCAAGTATTTGTCACTTGGTTTACCTATCGTCCGCGCTAGCTGAGTACGCTCGTTGTCTGGCAACTATCGAGCTATTCCAAGGACTGCGATATCACATTTCTAAAGGATATCGCGGTCCAGCATGGTCATTAACTGACTCGTGCCTATTCCGTTGTTGGCGGATTCAAGTCCGACAAGCCTGTGCCCAGCAATGTGGCGTTGGAATTACCCCTAAAAATCAATATTTAACCCATTACGCACTTGCCGCTGTGGTGACTAAAGTTTTAAGGTTCTGGCCTTCCTAAAATTTGGCTATAGGCACTATGCGCACCTCCATTTTGACGATTTCAATCGCCCTCGCACTTGCGACGCAGGCATTCGCTGAACGCACGTCACCGGAGGCGCGCTGGGCGGCATGGATGCAACAGCAAGAAATGGTGAGTGCCAGTAGCCTAACTGCATTGCCCTGGCGCTCAATTGGCCCGTCGATTCAGGGCGGGCGGGTGGTGGATATTGAATCGGTGCCGAATCAGCCGTTTACCTTTTACGTCGCCTATGCCTCCGGTGGCGTGTGGAAAACCACGAATAATGGCCAAAGTTTTGTGCCACTCAGTGATGGCCTGCCGAACATGATTTCCGGCGACATCGCGGTCGATCCGAATGCGCCGGAAACGCTGTGGGTGGGCACGGGTGAACCGAATGCATCGCGCTCGTCCTATTCGGGTTTGGGCATGTTTCGCAGCACCGATGGCGGCAAAAGCTTTGAGTCGAAAGGGCTGCTGGGAGCCGATCGTATTGCGCGCGTTTTGATTGACCCGCGTAATTCCAAACGCATCCTAGTGGCTGTGCAAGGGCCCCTCTACACCGAAGGCGGCATGCACGGCGTTTTTGTCAGTGAGGATGCCGGCACAACTTGGCAGCAAACCCTGAAAACCGACAATGGCTGGACCGGCGCGACCGAACTGGTGTTTCATCCAAGCGATCCGAATGTGGTTTATGCCGCGACTTGGGACAAACAGCGCTCAGCCTGGAATTTTCGCGAATCGGGCGTGGGCTCAGCGGTCTATAAAAGTGTCGATGCGGGCCTAACGTTTAAAAAAATGTCGGCGTTCCCGAGCGGTGCTGGCGTCGGCCGCATAGGCTTAGCGGTCAGCAAGGCCAAGCCCGATTGGATTTACGCAAGTATCGACCAACACGCGCCGATGCCCCAAGCGCAGCGTATTTTGGGCGATCAGCCGCTGTCGCCAGCGCGATTGAAGTCCATGAGCAAAGCTGAGTTTTTGGCGCAAGACCCCGAGCAAATCGAGCAATTTCTGCAGGGCAGTGATTTTCCGGTCGACTTGGACGCCGCTAAGTTGATTGAGCAGATTAAATCAGACGCGATCAGCATGGATCAGCTGCGCGCAAAATTGCTCGATGGCAATGCCTCGTTGTTTAGCACCGATATCACCGGGCTGGAACTTTATCGTTCTGAAAATGCCGGTGCGGCGTGGGAAAAGCGCCACGCGGAGCCGATTCGCGATCTAACCTACACCTACGGCTATTATTTTTCGATGTTGGCAGTAGCACCTGACAATGCTGAGCGCGTTACCCTGTTGGGCATGCCGCTGGCCATTAGTGACGATGGCGGTAAAACCTTTTCCGGGCGCTTAAATAACGAAGAAGTGCACGTTGATCACCACGTGTGGCACATTGACCCCAATTTTCCAAACCGCATCCTCAATGGCAATGATGGTGGCGCCGATATTAGCTATGACGGTGGCGTGCACTGGAGCCGCTTTGATCGCCAAGCGGTTGGGCAAAGTTACACCGTTGCTTTTGATATGGCCGAACCCTACAACGTCTACACCGGCCTGCAGGATAACGGCACGGTCAAAGGTTCAAGCCGGGCCAAACCGGATGATTTAGGCGCCTGGACCGTCGTTGGCGGTGGCGATGGCATGCAGATTCAAGTGGACCCGCGCGATAGCTCGATTTACACCGGCTATCAGTTTGGCAATTACAACTATTCCGGTGGTGGTGAAGTCTCGCCGCGCGGCGACACGGAAAGAGAAGTGCGGCCGCGCGCGCCGATGGCGGAAGCGTTGTATCGTTTCAATTGGCAAACGCCGATACGATTGAGCAAGTTCAATTCTGACGTGCTTTATATGGGCGGCAATAAGCTGTTTCGCTCGCTCGACAAGGGCAAAACCTTTGAGCCGATTAGCGGCGATCTGACCCGAGCCAAGCAACGTGGCAATGTGCCGTTTGCAACCATTACTGCGATTGCGGAGTCGCCGCAGCAATTTGGCCTGCTCTGGGCGGGCACGGACGATGGCCAACTGTGGGTCAGCGCGGATGGTGGCGTGACTTGGCGCGATGTCGGCAAAAACCTGCCTGATGCCTGGGTTGCTGGCATTGAGCCCAGCAAGACCGCACGTTTTCGCGCCTATGCGGCGCTCAATAGCTATCGCACTGACGATCAGCGCGCGCTGCTTTATGTGACGGAAGATTTAGGCCGCAGCTGGCGCGATATCGGCGCGGGCTTGCCGGACGTGCCGGTGAACGTGGTGCGCGAAGATCCACAGAACGCGAATGTGCTGTATGTCGGCACCGATCGCGGCGTCTATGCCACGCTGGATCGCGGTAAAAATTGGCAAGTGCTGGGCAAAGATTTACCGAACGTGCCCGTGCATGATTTGCAAGTGCACCCGCGTGATCGCGAAATCATTGTAGGCACGCATGGCCGCAGCGTTTGGGTTCTGGATGCGCTGCCGGTGCAGGAATTGACCGACGCCGTGCTTGCCAGCGAAATTACCGGCTTTTACATCGACAAAATCGAGTTTTCACGCGGCTGGAAATCGGCGCCATCGCAGTGGTTCGGCCATATCGGCGACAAACCGAAGCAAGTGTTTAATTTTTATGCCAAAGCCGCCGGCAAAGGCAGTATCAGTATCAACACGGCGTCGGGTAAAACCTTAAGCACTGCCAACTTTGATGCGCGCTCAGGCTTGAATCAGCTGAGCTGGGACTTACTGGTGGACGCGAACAAAGCCCTAGAAATCGAAGCTTTGGACATCAAAACGCGCACCGAAAAAGGCGATCTCAAGGCGGATGCATCGGGCTTGATCAACGCCAAAGAAACGCCCTATGCGCAGGCAAAAAAATACGGCTGGCCACAATATATCCAACCCGGCGATTACGTCGCGCGCTTTAGCATGGGCGCGGCTAGCTCAGAAGTGAAATTCACGGTAAGCGCGCCGAAAGCGCTCGAATCGCGTGCGCCGGTGGTGCCAAAGGTGCGGGGGAAGTAAGTCGCAAAGTGAATTAGGCAAACTGTGAAGTGGAAAACTGGCGCCATCAAGCGGGGCGCAGCTTTGCCAAACTCGCAAGCAACTGGCGCAGTGTCATCGCACTGACGCCAGGTGCAAGCGCAGTCATTGCCGGTGTGGAACGCGTTTCACTGTAGACAAGAATTGACTGCGTTTGCTTCGGTGCGAGCGCCTTTGCCAGTGCCAGCATGGGTTTAGCCATTGCTGGCAGGGGCGTGCTGGTGGCCTTTACTTCAATCAAATAGGTGCCACCGGCAAACGGCAGCACAAAATCCACCTCTAGCCCCTGCTGATCGCGAAAGTAGTACAGCTCACGCCGTAAGCCGCGATTGATCAGCGCTTTGGCAAGTTCTGCGGCCACTATTCCTTCCGTGATAGCGCCCAAAAAGGGCGAGCGTTTAAGTTCGGCCTGCGATTCAATTCCCAACAGATGGCACACCAAGCCGGAGTCGGTAAAATATAGTTTCGGCGCTTTGATTAGCCGCTTCCCTGCGTTTTCAAAATACGGCGGCACCAGCAAAATCAAACCTGTGGTTTCCAACACGCTCAGCCATTCGCCAATCGTTGGAATAGATACGCCCAGAGGGCTTGCTAAATCGGTGCGATTTAAACTTTGTGCGTGGCGTGTGGCGAGCAAGCTGATAAAACGCCGAAAGGTGCTCAAATCACGCACACTGAGTAAGGCGCGCACATCACGCTCAAGATAGGTTTGTATGTAGGAGCTAAACCACAGCCTGCGATTTGCAGGTTTTGCCAATACTTCCGGATAACCACCGTGCAACGGTGTCACTCGTTCTGACTCCTCAAGCGATAACGGCAACAGCTGAAATATGGCTGTGCGCCCAGCCATGGATTCAACGACGCCCTGCATCAACGGCGCCTCTTGTGAGCCCGTAAAAAACCACTGGCCCATTTTTCGCGGCTGCGCATCAATACGCGTTCTGACGTAGCCAAATAGCTCTGGCGCATTTTGAATTTCATCCAAAATGACGGGAAGCTTGAGCGCGTCAACAAAGGCCCGAGGATCCGCACGCACGCGGGCAAGCACATCAGGATCTTCTAACAATACATAGTGCGCTTGCGCCAGACCGTGACCCAATAAATAGGTTTTTCCGCAGCGGCGTGGCCCTGTTAGAACAAGCGCAGGGAAGCTTTTGGCACCTGATTTTATTTGCTTTAGCAGAAGGCGCGACGTTTTTTTCATTTGAGTAATCTAAAGTAACACTTTAGAAAACTCAATATTTATTTTCGCGACGGCGGCCTTTATTCCAAGTGCGCCGGCGGCGACAAGGTGACAGCATGCGGGGCTTAGACAACATTCGGGGCTTAGTCATTGCGAACGCAGTGAAGCAGTCTCGTTGTTTAAAGCTAGCTTGCTTCGCTACGCTCGCAAAGACGAAGTTCATGGACTCGGGGCAGCCGCTTTGTGGTGCCATTCAAACTGACGGATCGTCATCCCCGAATGTTTTAGTCGGGGATCCATCCTGCACTTGCGCAAAGTACAGCTCATTGCAATGGTGCAACGCCAAAACAAGCCCCCTGGATTCCCGCCAAAAGCACGCGGGAATGACGAACTCAGAGCGCCGCCGCCGCATTAAATTCGAATCTGCGAAAATTACCGAGATTCCCCGTCAGTTTGAATGACACCCGCCGCTTTGTGGCTGAAAACTCGCAAAGACGAATGAGTATGTATCCACTCATCCCCCAGTCGGGCAACAACGCTTAAACTAAGCCGATCATTACTCTTACGGCCAACGCGCCTACATCGAAGGTTTTTATGGCCCAACTTCCAATTTTAGAATTCCCTGACGCGCGATTGCGTAACCAAGCCGTGCCGATCACGGAATTTACCCCGGCGTTGCAAACGCTGATTGATGACATGTTTGAAACGATGTACGAAGCGCCCGGTATTGGATTGGCGGCCTCGCAAGTGGATCGCCACATTCAGCTGGTGGTGATTGATATTTCCGAAGAAAAAAATTCGGCGTTGGTGTTTATCAACCCGGTATTGAGCGCGCCGGTGGGCGAGCAGGTTTACAAAGAGGGCTGCTTATCGGTGCCAACGGTGTATGCCGAAGTCAAGCGCGCGGATCAAATTACCGTTACCGCACTGGATCGCCATGGCAAACCGTTTGAGCTGGTCGCTGAAGGGCTGCTGGCGGTTTGTATTCAGCACGAATTTGATCATTTGATCGGCAAAATTTTTGTTGACTACTTATCGCCACTCAAACGCAGCTTTGCCATTCGCAAACTTGAACGCGCCAAGCGCGAGCGCATTGCCGAAAAAGCTGAGCGCGAGCGCATTGCCAAGGCGCTAGAGAAAAAGCAAGCGCAAACAGCGGTTTAGCGATGTCTGCGCGCTTGAGAATTGTCTTTGCCGGCACGCCGGAGTTCGCGGCGCCCTGCCTGCAGGCGCTTGTCGATGGGCCCGATGAAATTGTGGCGGTGTATTCCCAGCCGGATCGCCCCGCAGGCCGTGGCCGTAAACTGACGCCCAGCCCCGTCAAAGCTTTAGCCGAGCACGTTGGCTTGCCGGTATTTACGCCGGAAACGCTGCGCGGCAAGGAAGTGCAGGCTGAGTTCGCAGCGTTGCGCGCAGATTTATTTGTCGTCGTTGCCTTTGGCATGATTTTGCCGAAAAAAATTCTGGCAATACCGAAATTTGGCTGCTGGAACGTGCACGCCAGTTTGTTACCACGCTGGCGCGGCGCAGCGCCGATTCAACGCGCAATTGCGGCAGGCGACTTCGAAACAGGCGTGTGCTTAATGCAGATGGACGCCGGTTTGGACACCGGACCGGTTTATTTGCGGCGCGAAATAGCTATTGACCCGCTCGACACCGGGGAAACGCTGACGCAAAAATTGTCGGTTGAAGGAGCTACCGCTTTGAGCGCAGGCTTGGCGCATTTGCGCGCGGGCACGCTGCCAGCGGCACAGATTCAAGCAGCGCAGGGCGTGAACTATGCGCACAAACTAGACAAGCGCGAAGCCAGCCTCGATTTCACTAAAACCGCCGTTGCACTTGAACGGCAAGTACGCGCCTTTTTACCGTTCCCGATCGCGCAGGCCGAAATTGCTGGGGAATTGGTGCAAATTTTGGCGGCACAAGCGCAGCCCCTGTCCACCCCTGAAGCGTCAGCGTTAGCGGATCTGGGCCAGGTGCTTGCTGCCAATAAACACGGCATTGATCTGCGCTGCAGCGCGGGCGTTTTGCGCGTCACGCAACTCAAACGCGCGGGCGGCAAGGTGATTCGTGCGGCCGATTATTTAAACGCCCGGCCGGAGCTAAAGTCTTGAGCAGCCGCGTGATTGCAGCGCGTGCGCTGAATTTGGTGTTGCAGCATGGCAAAGCCTTGGACGTCGCCTTGAGCGATGCAACTGCAAATAGCAACATCGAAGCGCGTGACCGCGCCTATGCCCAAGCCTTGTGCTTTGCTGCGTTACGTCATGGTTTCGGCTATCAAGTCGTGATTGCTGAGCTGGTACCGAAGGCCCCGGCACCTGCGCTGATGGCGCTGCTAATGATTGGTTTCGCCGATGTTGCAGCACTGGGCACCGCCGCGTTTGCTGCCGTCAATGAAACTGTCAGCGCCGCGCGTTTGTTGGGGCTGCCCTACGCCGCTGGCCTAGTTAATGCCGTGATGCGCCGTTTTGCGCGCGAACACGTCCAGCTCATGCAAAACGCCGCTGCGAAAAGCGCACAGGCGCGCTCGGGACTACCCAGCTGGCTGGAGCAAAGCTTACGCGCGGCCTATCCAACGCTAATGGATGAAATGACGGATGCGCTTAAGCAAACTGCACCTATGTGGCTGCGCGTCAACCCAAAAGCCGGCACGGCGGCACACTATTGGCAGCGTTTTGATGGCGAGTGCGCAGAAACCGTTCAGCAATTTTCCAAGCTGGGACAGGCGTTAGTAACGAACTCCACGCCGGTATCGGAATTACCGGGCTTTAGCGATGGCGAGGTATCCGTGCAAGATGGTGCGGCGCAGCTGGCGGCATTGTTGATTGCTCCGAAATCTGGTGAATTTATTCTGGACGCCTGCGCCGCACCGGGTGGCAAAACCGCACACCTGCTGGAGTTGGCGCCCGATGCGAAAGTCGTGGCGGTTGATTCGGATGCGAATCGACTCAAACGTGTGGCCGAAACGCTGGTGCGCATTGGTGCAAGCGCCGAGCTGATCGCCTGCGATGCGGCGGCACTGCCAGAATTTGGTGCAAATTCGAGGCTGGATCTGTTTGATGCAATTTTGCTGGATGCGCCGTGCACTGCGACTGGCGTGCTGCGTCGCCATCCAGATATCGCTTGGCTGCGCCGCGCCAGCGACGTGCGGCAAACCTGTGTGCAGCAACAGCGCTTGCTCGATGCGCTTTGGCCACGCTTGAAATCTGGCGGTCGATTGTTGTACGTCACTTGCTCGCTGTTGCCCGCTGAAAATGGCCAGCAAATCGCGGCGTTTTTGGCACGCACGCCGGATGCTGAAATACAGGAATTTCCGGCTGAATTAGATTGGTTCGGCACCGACGTGCGTGCGGACACGGAGCTGAGGCTAAAGGTCGTTGGCAGACAAAACTTGCCCGGACAAAATGGCATGGACGGCTTCTTTTATGCGCTGGTGCGCAAACGTTGATTCGGCTTCGCAGTCTTTGGCACGCCGTGGCGCTCTTCGCCCTAACAAGCGCAAGCCACGCCGGCACGCTGAGCATTGAAAGCGCCGAAACCTTGGGCGATGCACTTTATTTAAGGCTCAACTTTGCACCGACTAGCGACGTGCTGGAAGCGCTGGATGCCAGCGTACCGCTGAAGTTTGTGTTGCGTCGGCGCATATCAGGCTCGATTTTGCTGCAAAATTTGCCTGAGCAGACGATTACGCTGAGCTATGCGGCGCTGCTGGATCGTTTCGAGTTAGTTTCCGACGCTGGCACCAAACCGTATCGCTTGCGCGCTGAACTATTGGATGCATTTAGCAATTTGCAGCTAAGCGCCGCCGGCGCTACTGAGGTTCGCTTGAGTTTAAGTATCGGCGCATTGCCCGCGCCGTTACGATTGCCGGCCATGCTCGATTCGGATTGGTGGCTGGACAGTGGTTGGGTGTCGGTGCACGCGGGTACTATTGCACCAACAAGCGCAAGCGTATCGTCCTACTCATCGGCAGTTATTATCCAACGATGAATTTTTTTCTACGCCTACTGCCGACGATTGCCTTTGTGGTGCTGTTCGCCTTCGCACTATATTTGGCGGGTAGTGGCAATGAAATTGGCCCCGCATTTGTGCCCTGGGCAAATACGCTGGTCGTTGCTGCTGGCCTGTCTTTTGGCGTGGTGTTGGGCCTGCTTGGCAAGCGCAGCGTCGGTTTGTATCGGGATTGGCGCAACGCCGCACCGGGGGCTGGGCTGCGGCTGCGGCTGCTTGGGCTGCTGTTGATTTTGACGATCCCGCCCTGGATTTTGCTGTACGGTTTTAGTCTAAAATTTTTGAACTCAACGGTCGACAGCTGGTTTCGTGTCGAAGTCGAACAAGCGCTTTTTGCCGCGCGTGATGTCGTGCGCGAATCGCTGCAGGCGGAACAGAATTTTGCTATCGAGCGCACGCATAGCTTGAGCGACTCGTTAATGGTGATGGATCTAGACGCGGAATTGAATGACGCGCTCGAACGATCCGGTGCGTTGCAGCTCAGCGTGTTTGACGAGCGCGGCGAAAGTATTGCCAGCGCCAGCGCCGATACGCGATTTTTGCTGCCGGTTTCACCGAGCAATTTGGACCGTGAGCGCGCTTTGGATGCGCCGTTTTGCGACGTCGAAGGCGAGGGCAATTCGGCGTTAACCCTGCGGGTATTGCGCCCACTTGCCGGTGCGCGCTGGCTCGAAGCCCGCTTCGCGCCCGCACGTAATTGGGCCGAGCGCGCGAATCAAATTGAAGTGCAGCTCAATGACTACAAACAGCTGAAATATTTGCGTGGTGCGCTAAAAACCACGCTGGTGATCGTGTTGAGCGTGGTGCTGTTACTCGGTGCATTGGTTGCCCTGTATTTAGCCTTGGCGATCTCAAAGCGTTTGGTGGCGCCGCTAACTAACTTAGTGGCGGCGAATCGTCGCGTGGCTGCGGGTGACTACACCGCGCGCGTTGCTGAAGGCGGCGCGACTGAGTTGGCGCTGTTGGCCCGCTCCTTCAATCAAATGACCGGGGACTTGGAACGCGCCAACGTGCAAGCACAGCACAGCGGTATCCAAGCGATGGCGGACCGTAGCTTTTTGGAAACCGTGTTGGAGCGCATTCGCTCGGGCGTGTTGATCCTTGATGGTGAAAAACTAAAAAGCGCGAACGCTGCAGCAAGCGAATTGTTGGAAGTGCCGCTGACGCAAATGCTAGGGGTGTCGCTAGAATCACTCGGACAAACGCATTTGCGCTTGCGGCCGCTGACTGAAATGCTGCTGATGCACGCGCGCAACGAAGCCCGCGAATGGCGCGCAGAAATCGCGCTCGATGCGGCGTTGGGTAAGCAGCTTATTTTGCTGCGCGGTGCGCGCTTGCCCGACGCGTCAGGATTATCCGGTGCTGGCGGGCAAGTGGTGATTTGTGACGACGAGGGCGATGTTGCGCGCACGCAGCGCGACAGTGCCTGGAGCGAAGTGGCGCGTCGGCTTGCGCACGAAATCAAAAACCCCTTGACACCAATCCAGTTAGCGGCCGAACGACTACGTCGTAAATACCTGACAACGCTACCGGAAGCGGATCGCGACGTACTAGATCGCGCCACCCACACCATTGTTGCCCAGGTCGAATCCTTGAAAACCATGGTCAACGCATTTAGCGATTATTCGCGCCCGCCGCAATTGCAGATGTTGCCGGTTGACGTGCCAGGATTAGCTTATGAAGTCGCCGAGCTATATGCCAGCGAATCGCAAAAAGTCAGCTTTGAATTTGACTTTGAGGGCGTGCGCAGCGCCGCCAAATTGCGCGCTGACTCAGGTCGACTGCGCCAGCTTTTGCACAACCTAATCAAAAACGCGCAAGAAGCCGCTGACGGCAAACCCGTCACCATCCAAATCAGCGCCCAGCTGCGCACCGAAGGTAACGGCCGTTGGTACGAGCTGAGCGTCGCCGACAACGGCCCCGGCCTGCCAAGCGCACTGCGCGAACGCCTGTTCGAGCCCTACACCACCAGCAAAACCAAAGGCACCGGCTTAGGCTTAGCCATCGTGAAAAAAATCGCCGAAGAACACGGCGGCAGCGTGCGCGCCGACGTCAAGCAAGAAGGCGGCGCGGTGTTTAGGGTGCGTTTCCCGTTGAATGTGTGAGCCGACAAAGGGCGGACAAAAATAATTTGGTTTTATGTTGCGTATACGAGCTTGGATGCTACGCTGTTGGAATCTTCTCCTCGTTAAGGCCGCAGTGCGATGTCTGATCATATCCGCAGTAAATTTACCGTGTTGGGCGCAGCGCTGTCGCTGGCCATTCTGTCTACGCCACAAGCGATCGCCAATGGTGTGATTACATCGCCACAAATGACTCAAAGCTCTGATGACACGCAAACCAATGCCGATGGACGGATAGCAGTTTTTGTTGAGCTTGACGGCAGCTCGGCGACCGAGGTTTTCAATCTTGAGCGGCGTCGATTTGTTGAAAGCCGCGAACAGTCGGGCTTAAGTGTTGAGGAATTGACTGCGCAAGCCGAACGCGCTGCCGCTAGGTTCGCTTTCGCTACAGCGGCTGAGCTTACCAGCACGCAACGCGTTTTGATCGAGCAACTCAGCGGCCAGTTCAAAGGTCGTGTTTTATTTAACTCACGCTTTGCCAACAACGGTATCGCAGTGCTATTGGCACCATCACAGTTGGATGCGGTGCGCGGCCTAGCTGACGTGCGTCGCGTGTCGTTGATGGTTGCGCAAGATAAAGATGCGGTTTCTTCCATTGATTTCACTGGCACACGCAGCTTCTGGGGTACCTCGGCACCGGACAACAATCGTCGCGGGGCTGGTATTGGTGTCGGCGTCATTGATACCGGTATCGATCACATGCACACCGCGCTCGGCGGCCCTGGTGGTGCGGCTTATGCGGCGAACGTGACCACCGCAACGGCCTACCCTGCGCCGCCAACGGTACCGGTTTCGGCGAACTTTCCAACGCCCAAAGTGGTTTGGGGCTTCGATTTCGCAGGGGACGCATATAACGCTGCGGGAACTACGGACGCCGCCTTGCTGCCGCTGCCCGATCTCAACCCAATGGATACCAACAGCCATGGCACGGCGGTTTCAAGCCTGATGGCCGGAGTTGGGGCAAATAATGACGGCACGACATACGCCGGCCCGTTCAATCGCACCCAGCCAAACATTGCTGCAGATTTGCGCGTTACCCCAGGTTATGCCCCGGATGCCTCGCTCTATGCGTTTCGCGTGTTCGGCACCACTGGCTCCACGCTACTCACTGCTGGCGCACTAGACGCTGCCGCCGCCGTGTATTTATGGCAAGCAGACACCAGCATCCCGTGGGACGGAACCGTTTTCTCGACTGTTTTTAATGCGGCTGGTCAGCCTGTCGTTACCACTTTCACGCTGCCACAACCGCCGGCCGCGCCCCGTCTGCGGGTGATCAACCTATCGCTAGGTTCGAACGCTGGGGATATTGAAGAAATTTCCGCACTCGCAGCACAGCGCGCGGCGGACGCAGGTTTGATAGTGGTGATGTCAGCAGGCAATGCCTATGACAGCTATTACATTACCGGTTCGCCCGGGGTTGCAACCGGCGGCATTTCCGTAGCGGCATCTTTTAATGACCAGTTTCCAGGCGGCTTCAGCAATGCGCCTGCAAATGCGGCACCAACACCGCCACAGCCAGCATTGAGTGGCTTAGTGATAGCGCAGGTAGGCGCTGCGAGTTTCACTAATGCGGCATTGAGCTTGCCACTCACCGATGCGGTATACGCGCGCCCGCCCTATGGAAATCTTTTGGCGACGGTACCCGCAGGTTGCACCGCGCCGGTCGATCCCGGTTTCATGGTGACATTGCAAGACACTGCAGGCGTTCCTATTAATTTGTTCACTTGCAACGCTGGTGTCATTGAGGTTTCGTTAAATCCAGCCGCTGGCAATTTTTATGCCGGAAAGGCGGTACTGATTGACCGTGGTGGCGCCGTCGGCTTCCACCAAAAGGCACTGGCCGTGCAGCGCGCTGGCGGTGCGGCAACATTAGTTGTGAATAATGCCGCAGGCGTAGGCGGCATGGCGGCTAACCCCAACTTGCCGCTGACGGCGATTCCTGGGGTGATGATCGACCAAGCGCTCGGCGCCAACTTCACGCTCGATGGCACGCAAAATCTGTCAACGCTGCCTGCTCCGGGGCGAGTGAATTTGCAAACACGCCCGAATCTGCAGGTGAGCTTCCAGCCAAGCGGAAATATTGCCAGCAGTGACACCATGGCTCTTTATTCCTCGCGTGGTCCTAGGCGCGGCGACGATGCAATCAAGCCAGATATCAGCGCGCCTGCAGAAAACGTCGCGGTGGCGTCAGCTACCACCGGCAATCTGTCGCGCAGCTTTAACGGCACGTCCTCCGCTGCGCCACATACCGCCGGAGCAATCACTTTGCTGCGGGCACTTAATCCTACTTGGACCAACTACGAGCTCAAAGCTGCGTTAATCAACAACTCCGCGAATGACATCTTTTTTAGTGCTGGCTCAGTGCTCAATCAGCCGCCAACCGGGCAAGCCTGGAGCATCTCGCGCCAAGGCGTTGGCCGTTGGGATTTGTCGCGCTTTTCCAATGGCGGCAGTAAAGTCATTCTATTTGGGCAAGACCCGGCCACTACCGCAGGCGGTGCACCGCGCACGGGTGCAGTCACTATTTCTTATGGCGTGGTGGACGTCGAAACAACGGTGGCGATTGATCGCAACGTCACGGTACGCAACAAAGGCAACACCGCGCAAACCTACAATATTGGCTTTCAGTCAAGCTCTGATACCCCGGGCGTGAATTATTCCTTCCCGGACGGCGCTACGATCACGGTACCTGGGCTATCGGAGCGGATATTCCGCATTCGATTGAACGGTACAGCCGCTGATATGCGCCTCGCTCGCGATGGCTCTACACGCCCGTTCCAACTAGTCGGCGCCGCGCCGGGCACTCGCTCAGCACGTCAAATCATGAATGAGGAAGGTGGCTATATCACCTTGACGCCATCCGCTGGTGGCAGCGCCACGCATCGTTTGACTGTTCAAGCTCTGCCACGTCGGATGTCCGCAGTATCAGCGCCAACTGCACCGCTGACTTTAGGCCTGCCAGCGACGCTGACCTTTACCGGCACAGGCTTTAACACCGGGCCGGCTTTGGCGTTCACCAACCCGCCAACCTTTGACGTCAATCCGCCTGTGAATGACATCGCTGCTTTCGCTAAACCCTTCGAGTTGGCCTACATCGCCCCAGCAGCTGCCGTGGGTATCACGCCATCACAAAGCGCTGCGGACATCGTCCATGTCGGTATTGTCAGCGATTCACTCAGCCGGGCAACGCCGTTTGATACCACGCCCGCCCCTGCGGTCAATCAGTCAGCGGTCGTGACTTTCGGTATCTCCACACGCGGCGAATGGGACACCGTGCAATCGGGCTTTGGTGCCGAGTTTAGAATTGAAATTGACACCAATAACGATACCGCGACCGTCGAACGCGCTGTACGCCAGTTCGCCTTCGCCAACACCGATTCCGGTGCGGCGAATTCAGCTAGTAACGTCAGCTTGCCCGTGGTATCCACTGCTGCGCCGGCTTTTGGCACTGGCACCAGCACCGGTTGGAATTTGAATGTGTTCAGTAACATTTGGACCAATCTCTACGGCGGTAGCGTGCTATTTGTACCCGTGAGTGTGACCAACGGTGCCGCGCTTGCTGCAGGTTCTCTAGGCTTGACCGCTGCCACATCACGCTTTAATTACCGAGTGATCGGACTGTATCGCGGCGTACCAGTTAGCCAAACGGCTTGGCTGACCTACGATGTATTGAACCCGGGTGTGACCTTTGCCAATGGCGCGGTGCCTGTTACCGAGCCTGCCGTGCTGACCCCGTTTGCAACGAACGGAACGGCTAGTGCTTTCTCAATCACTTCGGACATCGGCGATTTTGGCGCGAACAACTCAAGAGGTGTGCTGATGCTCTACCCAATGAATGCCTTGGGTAACCGCTCGCAAGTCATTCCTGCGCAGCTTCCAGAAAACATTTTCGCTAACGGCTTCGAATAGCGCTCGCGCTATGTCTTAAAACAAAAAAGGCGCTTCGGCGCCTTTTTTGTGTGCGCGTCAACTTGTCATTACATTAAAAACGACAACAAAATTCGGCGTGCCTTTCTGCGTCGAATTCGCGCTTTCGTAAGGAGGTCTCGGAGCTATTTTTACGAATTGCTGCACTGCAGCTACAACTTGTCATATTGACGGCGTAGGCTCCGCGCGTTTTCGAAACGAATATCAGCCGTTGCACTTCCAGTTCGCCGCCTCCACCACGGGGCGGAAAATATTTAGGGTCACAATGTTTTGCCCCAGGCAAAGCACGTTTATGTTTCTCGTTTTGCCCAGGCATGACGATTCGGTCAACACTCTTTTGGATGATTTCGATGCGTTTTAATGTTTTTGCAGCAGCCCTTTTGGGTGCGGCCTTTGCCCCCTGCGCGATCGCGCAAACAGTGTTTATTAATGAAATTCACTACGACAATTCTGGCACCGACACCGGTGAACGCGTCGAAGTGATTGCACCGGCTGGCACTAATCTGACCGGTTGGAAAGTGATTGGCTACGACGGTTCTGGCCGCGCAAGCTATGCCACCTTTACCCTCAGTGGCACCACCACAAATCAATGCGGCGGCTATGGCACCGTGGTGGCAACCACCACTGGTTTACAAAACGGTGCGCCAGACGGCGTTGCCTTGGTCAATGCCACCGGTGCATTGGTGCAGTTTTTAAGTTACGAAGGCAGCTTCGTTGGCAGTGGCGGTGCGGCGAATGGCGTTACCAGCGTCAACATCGGCCAATTTGAAGACGGCAGTGCCGCCGCTGGGCAATCGCTGCAGCTTTCCGGCACCGGCACGACCGCGAATAATTTTATCTGGAACGCTTCACGCGCAGCCAGTTTTGGCGCTTGCAATACCGGCCAAAGCTTCACCGCACCTGACGCCGCGCCGACGATTGCCAGCACTAGCCCGGCTGCAGGCGCTACCGGCGTGGCGCTCGCAAGTAATGTCACCGTAAACTTTTCTGAAAGCGTCACCACCACCGGTACTTGGTTTGGCTTGAACTGTTCTATTTCTGGCGCAAAGGCGGCCACGGTGAGCGGCACTGGCGCGACTCGAACCCTCGATCCAACGGTCAATTTTGCTGCCTCTGAAACCTGCGCGTTGAGTGTTACTGCTGCCAACGTCAGCGATATTGACGGCGTGGCATCGCCAATGGCCGCCAACTTCAGCGCCAGCTTTACTACCTTAGCCGCAGCCGATGCCGCACCCACGGTGAGCAGTTTGGTGCCCGCAGCCGGTTCTGTGACCGTCGCTGTGAATAGCAATATCACCGTCAACTTTTCTGAATCGGTCACCACGACCGGCGCATGGTTTGGATTGAGCTGCTCGGCTTCCGGCAATAAAACAGCCGTAGTCAGCGGCAGCGGTGCTACCCGCACGCTTGATCCGAACGTCGATTTCACTTCCTTGGAAAGCTGTACTTTGACGGTGAATGCGGCCAACGTTTCTGACATCGACGGGGTGGCAACCCCGATGGCGGCAAATTACACCGCGACATTGAAGATGGCGGGTGCAGCTTCAGGCTATTACGGCAGCGCCGTCACAAGCAGTGCATCTGCCTTGCGCTCGTCCTTACACAATATTATCGACGACCACACCAAAGTGAGTTACACCGGCATTTGGTCGGTCATTGCGCAGGCTGAACAAGACCCAATGAATAGCAATAACGTTTTGGAAATCTATAAAAACGCGAGCTATCCAAAGGTGTTGGCGGGCAACAATAATTACAACCGCGAGCATAGTTGGCCGAAAAGTTTGGGCTTTCCAAATGACGGTTCAACTAATTTCGCTTACTCTGATGGGCACCATTTGATGGCGTCTGACATCACCTACAATTCCGCGCGCGGCAATAAGTACTACGGCAACTGCCCCTCGGGCTGCACCGAATACACGACCCAGGCCAACTTTAATCAAGGCGGTGGCTCAGGCGTTTACCCGGGCAATTCCAACTGGACCAACAGTGTGCTTTGGCAAACCTGGAACAAGCGCAAAGGCGAGGCCGCCCGTGCGATGTTTTATATGGACATCCGTTATGAAGGCGGCACGAATGGCAATACCGGCAGCGCCGAACCGAATTTGGCGTTAACCGATACCGCCAGCCTAATCACGCAGAGCACTGGCAATACCACCGGCACCGCCTACATGGGCTTACTCAGCGTGTTGCTGCAATGGCATATTGATGACCCGGTGGATGATCGTGAAGTATTGCGCAACCAAATTGTGTTCAACGCGCAGGGCAATCGCAACCCATTTATCGACCACCCAGAATGGGTCAAGTGCATTTATCAAAGTGTGTGCAATTAGCAATTGCTGCGTTAAGAGCTGAAATCAAACCCCGGCGCAAGCTGGGGTTTTTTTTAAGTGTGTGCTTTTCGCTATACCTTATCTAGGCATCACAACAGGCCCAGCAATGCCCCAGCCGGCTGCCAAGCCCCGGCTTGGCGATTTTCAGAATCCATTGCCGCAAACCGCTGCATCGTCGCCAGCACATTCGGCAAACCGACTTCATTCGCATAGTGCATCGGGCCGCCGCGATACGAGGGGAAGCCATAGCCGCTGAGATACACCATGTCGATATCGCTGGCTTTGCTGGCGATGCCTTCTTCCAGAATGCGCGTGCCTTCGTTGACCAGCGCATAGACCAGCCGTTCGACAATTTCGGTGTCAGCGATTACGCGGCGGCTGATTCCGCGCTCTTGCGACACCTGCAAAACCAGTTCGTTGACTAACAAACTAGGGTGCGCAGTGCGATCACCCGCTTGATAGTCGTACCAGCCTGCGCCCGTTTTTTGGCCAAAGCGCCCGGCCTCACAAACGCGATCAAACACGGCTGGGTAGCTCAATTCGGGCTGTTCAGCGTAGCGGCGTTTGCGGATCGCCCAGCCGATGTCATTGCCCGCCAAGTCACTCATGCGAAATGGCCCCATCGCAAAGCCGAAGGCTTCCATTGCAGCGTCGATTTGCGCTGGCAGCGCCCCTTCTTCCAGTAAAAAACCGGCTTGGCGGCTGTATTGCTCGATCATGCGGTTGCCAATAAAGCCATCGCACACGCCCGATACCACCGCCAGTTTTTTGATTGTTTTTGCCAGCGCCATCGCGCTCGCTAACACTTCAATGGATGTGTGTTTGCCGCGCACCACTTCCAGCAAACGCATGATGTTGGCGGGCGAGAAAAAGTGCAGGCCAATGACATCGCTGGCGCGGTTGGTGAAAGCGGCAATCTGATCCAAATTTAAGGTCGAGGTGTTACTCGCCAAAATTGCGCCGGGTTTTGCGATGGCGTCAAGTTGGCGAAACACCGATTCCTTCACCGCCATATCTTCAAACACCGCCTCGATGATGAGATCGCAATCCGCAAGGGCGGCAAAATTCATGCTGGGCGTTAGCAAGGCCATGCGCTCGGCATACTGCGCTTCGCTCAAGCTGCCTTTGCGCACACTGTTTTGGTAGTTTTTGGCGATCACCGCAACGCCGCGCTCCAGCGCCTGCGCGTTTGCTTCCACAATCACTACCGGCAAGCCGGCATTGAGAAAGTTCATGGCAATGCCGCCGCCCATCGTGCCAGCACCGATTACACCGATGCTACGAATGCTGCGAATTGGTGTTTGTTCCGGCACATCGGCAATTTTCGCAGCGGCGCGTTCGGCAAAAAACCCGTGCCGCAGTGCGCGCGATTCAGCGCTATCCAACAGCCGCGCGAACGTGGCGCGCTCGAATTGAATGCCGACATTGAAAGGCTGACGCCACGCGGCTTCAACGCAGTCTATGCACGCGGCCTGCGCCGGGTATTGCGGCAACGCCTTCGCGCGCGCCGCCTGCAGCACCGTATCGGTATCGTCGTCGACACTGACCACGCATTCGGCCAATTTCGGCAGCACCGCAGCCACTTTCGATTGCGCAAAAGCCACCGCTGCCGCGACTAAATCATCGTCCACCAATAAATCAATCAAGCGTTGGCCGGGAAGGGCGGCTAAGCGTTCGGCGGCCTGTGAATTACCGGATAGAATCATCGCCAAAGCCGGTGCCAAACCCAGCGCGCGCGGCAGGCGCTGCGTGCCGCCACCGCCGGGCACCAGACCGATCTTGACCTCCGGCAAGCCAATCTGCGTGCCGCGCAATGCCACCCGATAGTGCGCGCCCAGCGACAGCTCGGTGCCACCACCCATGCACATGCCGTGCAGTGCCATCACCACCGGCTTAGCACTTGCTTCAACGCGATCAATCAGCGTCAAAAGGTTCGGCTCGGCCAAGGCAGCGACTAAGCCGAATTCGCGAATATCAGCACCACCGCAAAACGTTTTACCGGCAGCCGCGATGACGATAGCTGCGACGTTTGGATTGGCCCAGGCACGTTCTAATCCGGCGTTCAGCGCGACACGAGTGACCAGGCCTAAACCATTGACCGGCGGATTATTCAAGGTGAGAACGGCGACATTATCGTGCAGCTGGTATTCGGTACTCATTGCGCGCCTCCAGGCAATCTAGATTAAGGCCTGAAGCGTCGAGAATTTAGGCGGTTTTTGCAATCAGTTTCAAACGCCTGCTGGCTCAAGACACCATGATTTAGCATGCCTCCAAGCAGTTCCAATTTTCTCCAATTTATTTGATTCTAAAAGCAGAAACCGTAATCCGCCCTAGGCTTTTGCTCGCTTTGCGCAATCAATACATCGGCGAAAGAATGCGATTGCGGGGTAATGCAGGCCACGTCAGAGCCGCCCAAAAACGAAATCCTAACTCAGCATTACAAGCTGCAACGTCGGCGCATATTTCACAAAGCCACGATCAAAACTAACCAACGGCGCATTGAGGGCAATGGCATGGGCGGCGATCCACGCGTCAACCGTGCCGTCACCGGCAAGGCCAAAACGCGCGCACAGCCCAAGTGCGTGCGCATTCAACTCAGCGGGAAGCGCATCGTTAAACGGCGCAATAGCTCGCAAAAACTGCACAGCTAAACCAAGTGGCGCGCCAGGCAACGGCCCAAGTTGGCGCGTTGCCAAGCGGGTGAAGCTGATTTGCACACAATTGGGTATGCAGATATTTTGGCCAAGCCGCAGCGTTTCCTCAAGCCAATGCCGTGCAACGGCATGGGTCAACATTTCAGCGCGAAATGCCGCGAGCAACACATTCGTGTCCGCGACAATCATGTCGTGGGAATTTTGTTTGCTTGATCCAGGCCAAATTCAGCGTCAGCCGCCTGTATGAGGGCCAAAACATCTAAATCCCGCGCTGCGCCGCTATCAAAAAGGGGCAAAGCGGTAATTTGACGCGCTACCGAACTCAAGCGTATTTGCAGTGAGGATTCAATAAATCGAGTCAGCGTAATGCCTTCGCGCGCTGCGGCAGCTTTGGCGTCCCGATATAAAGTTGGGTCAATACGTAGCGTGGTTTGCATGACAGATAGCTTGCTTTTGAAAGCCATAGCTTAGCGCTAGGCACATGTGACCGGCAACTACTCTAACGGCGGATGCACAAAATGCGCACCAAATCTTTTCTGCATACCGAACACTGCGGTGACTTAGCTTTTTGAAGAGGCGCAGATCAGCGGAATGCAATTAACCACAGGTTTCGACCCCAAATGGGGTCGCACAAATGCTGGTATCGCTGCGTTCGCACATAAAAACTATCGCGCTTGACAATAACCGCCGAAAATGCGCCCCTAAAAATAACGCTGGCGCCGTCTTAAATAAATAAATCCGCCCACGATGTGCCAATAATTTAGGCCAAACCACGGTTAATTAAATCAACGTTTCTTTTATACCGGACGCAAGCGAGCCTTTGCCTTTTATTAATTAACAATTTTCCCAGATTGCGGCGCATAAAAGCACCTAATTTACTACTGTCAACGCCTGACGCCCGTTAAATACTTCCAAATAGTTCCAAGAAGTTCCAGTCGCGTCCATTTTATACAATTGGAAACTATTGGATTTGAATTGATGTGGCAAGAAGCGCGTAATTACTCGGCGGCAAGGTGCCGCATATCTACTTCCGCTGCTACCTTTACTCAATAACTAGGAAAAATGGTCATGAAAAAAAATAGTGTTGCTCGGCGTTCTAATACTCTATCCACATTGGCTCTTTGTATCGCTACTACCATTCTTAGTGTTGCGACTAGCGCAACTGCTCAAGATCGGGTGCAGACCAATGCCTCAAACGACAGCCTTACTGTTTCGGACGGTAAGATCGAAAAAAGTGGCTTCATCTTACTAACAAGTACAACCGGCTTTATGGCACGGGAAATCCTCGCACTCGGCGCCGCGCAGCCCTCGGATGAGCAAGTATTGTCGGCACCTTCCTCTGCCTTGGCATACGCTGAGATTGACGGCTTAGATTTTAAAGACATTGAGAAAATCGAGAATATTAAGTTCCTGGTCGCGATTGGAACACCGCTCTTACTGGAATCTGACTCGTGGAATGTGAACCAACTACATGCGGCAGTTGAGGCTATTTTTCCCGGCACGGACACCAGCAAACTACACAACACAGGGGTTCTTATCCGTAAAACTCAGGGAAATTCCGTGTCTGTGGAAGATACTGATTTTACCCCGACGCAATTAATGGCAGGGATCCCGGTAGAAAAAACCACTGAATATACACATGGTTGGTCAGAATCGCTCAGCGAAGCAACAGCAATCCATTGGTCAGTCAGATTTGCCGCGAAAGCCTATGACGGTGCACCAACTGACGACTTGTGGACCATTGAAGATAACACCAACGTTTATGATATCTGGCGTAAGAAAAGTGATTATAAACGCTGCGTCGTCGCTTGGCGCGGAAGCTCCAGCTATGGGGATTGGATCCGTGACATTCAGAGTATGACTCTAAAGCAAGTGCCACGAGTCCCGATAGACAATACAGCAGGGAGCGGCTTTGTTGACCGACTTGACAATACCGATGGTAACATTAGGTACGACCTGAAGCGCTTGGGTTGTACCCTTACAACAATAACCGGACATAGCCTCGGTGGAGCCATGGCACACGTTCACACGTTACAACTCATGCACGACCCAGATCTTTCTGTTTACGAAATGCGTGCTTATAACGCCGCCCGCGCCTTCGGCTCAACTGCTTACAACACTTTCAGGAATAAGCTGTCCGACCTTAGTGGTGGGATTGGAATTTACTGCCGCAGTGGCGATCCGGTGAATCCAGTTCCATTGGGGCTGTACAGAGGCGGTGTAGCTAAAAGTCCTTATTATGGCTGTACTTACTGGGGCGCATATAAATCTATTTTTAATCCAATATCGAACCATGCTTTAAACCACTGGACGACCGAGATTAACTAATTTAACTAGACCTGGACAATGACAGTCTTACGATTGTCATTGTTTATAAGGGATACTATCGGTATAACGGGAAGGACAGCTTTTCGTTCGCTTGCACCGCAGTCAAGCCCGTTAAAATTTCCTGCCATTGAAGCCGTTTTTTGTCTGCACTTAGATTCGTTGTTTTCCAGTCCGTGTAAAGTTCAATGAACGCATTAGCAAGATCAATCCGAAGCGCTCTGTCCGAGAAACTGGCGCTATTAAGAATCATTCTGGCCTCCTGATAACAAACCTCAGCGTCGGCAAAAAGCTTTTCACTGGCAAAAATTCTACCGTTAACCGTTAGTAACTGACCTAGCACATAGTGTTTTGGCGGCAAAACGGTGCGCGCCAGTCCGATTAACTTAGAACCCAATTGGCGCGCTTCAGCCACTTTGCCTTGGCTACGCAACACCTCCGCTAGTCGGCTTAGTACAACAAGAGTCATGACTTCCTTCTCGCCAGGCTGCTCTATCAGTTCAACGTAGGCTTGGCGCTGTAGCACTTCAGACTGAGCTAAATCGCCTTTCGCCGCAGTTATCAACCCCAGATAGCTCAATGACTGAGATCTTACGAAGCGAAACGCCCCAGTTTTGAGTACTTCTGCACTCAGTATTTCTCGGTGCAACGCTTCGGCATCGAATACTTTTCCTTGCTGCTGCAACGCGATGGCTAACCAAAGTCTAGCGGCGTAGTGAGAGTCTTTCGGTAAATTTTGAATGCGGTCTTCTATGGCTAAAAATCCCCGCATTGAGGACTCAACTTCAGATAGTTTACCCTCACCAAGTAGTACAACCTGAAAGTTGATTAGTCCTTGCGCTGTTTCAGCATGATCTTCCCCAAAAATGATTGAGCGGCCATTGTAGGCTATACGACCTTGCACTTCAGCTTCATCAAGCCTTCCCGCTAGCGCCAGCGTCCGCATCAAGTGTTGATGTAATTTCAGGGTGTCTGGATGTAGTTCCCCTACAAGATTTCGATACCCTTTAAGGGCCTGGCGCGCATAAGACTCGGCTTCAGGAAAATTCTTCTCACTGAGCAAAACAAGGCTCAAATGGTTCATGGTGCTCAAGGTATCTTTATGGTTGACTCCAAGCACGCGTTTTTGCCCTTCAAGTACCTCAGAAATAAGTTTTTTTGCTTCTTCAGTTTTCCCGGCTTTCCACAAGAGCATGCCAAGACCATCCATGGATTTAGATGTCTCTGCGGTATTGTGCGGAAAGAACTGTTTCTGATGGGTCAGATTTTCTTGAAATAGCGCCTGCGCCTCATCCGTTTTTCCGTGCATTGCCAGCATATATGCAAATTCGTTGAGTGTGTGCGGGCGCAGAGGGTCGCGCTCGTCAAGATTTTCACGAATTAACCCGATCACTTTCCGAAAAACGGGTTCTGCCGCATCTTTCCCAGCCAGACCCCATGTGATCAGGGCCAATTTTGATAGAGCGTAAAGAGTTCGGCGATCTTTATGCCCGAACGTATTTTCCCCAAGTTCTAGCGCCCACTTTTGCGCACCCATGGCTTTTTCGTAACGCCCTAAGGAATACCAGGTATCTGCTAACGCTTGCACTAATTTGTGTTGCAGTTCGGAATTAGAGGAAAACTTTTCGCGAATAGCCTTTAGTGAAGGGTCAAGAACACTGCCATCAAGTTGATTTAGACTGATGTCGGTAAAGTTGACACCGTTGAACAAGGTTTCCAAGTTTCCAACATCAACCGCGCCAATTTTCTTTCGTTGCTCAAGTGCAACAAGCAAGTTTTTGCGCAGCTGCTCGCCCATCACGGCGGGATCAATTGCCTCTAGTTGGGCCGCTTGAAAACTAGCCGCCTGTTCGGCGGATTGGAGCGCTTGCTTGGAGCGTTGATTGGCGATCAATGCCGCAGACGTTGTGGCGAGCAACGCGAAGGCGACCCCGGAAACGATGGCCGTATTCAGTCGATTACGCCGAATCAGTTTTCTAAATCGATATATCGCGCTTGTGGGGCGCGCCTCTACCGGGCGCAGTTCCAGCCAGCGTTCCAAGTCTTTTCGCAGCTCCAGCACGGACGCATAGCGGTCATTCGGGTCGCGTTCCAAACATTTGCCCACGACCCAAGACAGATCGCCGTCCAGCGTTTTCGGTAGCTCATCCACCTTGATCGCACGATGTTCGGCCAGTGCTATGCGTTTTTCCGCAGATGTGTTTTGCAGCTGCTCACGCATGGAAGGAAGCTTTGACTTACAAACGATTTCGCGAACCTTCTCGGGCTCCAGATTTTCTAGCGATTCGCTGGCGATCGGCGTCATGCCTACCAGTAGCTCGTAAAGCACCACGCCCATGGAATAAATATCGCTGCGGGTGTCGACGCCAGCAGCGCTGCCGGAGACGTGTTCCGGGCTGCTATACACCGGTGTGCCAATAAATGCGCCAAAACTGGTGTGCAAGGTATGCGTGGCGAGCTTGCCGTGCAGCGATTTGGCGAGGCCAAAGTCAATGACTTTCACGGTGCCCGCACTTTCGGGCGCGGCGCTAACCATTAAATTGCTGGGCTTGATGTCGCGGTGTAGCACACCTTTCTGGTGCGCGTGCAGCACGCCGTCGCACACCTGTAAAAACAGCTTGACGCGCGCCTGCAAATTCAAATGGTGCGCGTCGCAGTAGCTGTTTATATCATCGCCAGCAATGTATTCCATCGCGAAAAAAGGGCGGCCGTCGCTGGCCATGCCGGACTCATGCACGGCGGCCACGTTCGGGTGGTTCATCATCGCTAACGCTTGGCGTTCGGCGTCGAAACGGCTGAGGATTTGCTTACCGTCTAGGCCCGAGCGGATGATTTTAAGCGCCACCTTGCGATACACCGGCGCGCGCTGTTCGGCTAAATACACCGTGCCCATGCCGCCTTCGCCTAAACGGTCTAGCAGGTGGTAGTTGCCAATGGTTTCGGGTGCGCCTGGCGCTTTGGTGGGCGCTGATGCTTGTGGTAGCGGGCTGGCAGGCGCAGTTGGCATGATCGGCGCGGGCGTGGTTTCGATGCTCGCTGGCGCAGTGTTTACTTCGGATGCACCACCAAGATTGCGCAATTGTTCGGCCAAGACCGCTGCGGTGGGGCGCGCCGAGGCTGAGCCCAGGCAGGTGCCAAGAACGCTCGCGAACTTTGAGTTTTCAAGTCGGCTGAGCGCGCTTGCATCCCTTGCCTGCAAATCGCCCAGCGCCAATTGCAAGAAAATTACGCCGAGCGCGTAGACATCATCGGCAGGTGTTTGCGTATTGACGGCTGCTTCTTCAACACCCAAAGTTAAACCGGCCGCAGTAATTTTGAGCGGTTCCAACACACGCCGATCAATTAACGCGCCGGTGCCAAAGGCGCTGATTTTTAATTGCACCCCGGCATCCGATTGATCCACCAAAATGCTACCGGTACGCAAATGCCGATGCACAACGCCCACCGCGTGCACGGCGGCAAGTGCGCCAGCCACGGCCTGCATCAATGCCACGCGCTGAGGCCAGTTAAGCGCTGTCAAACCGCCAGCAGCGCACCAATCGACTAAGCTGCCGTGCGCGGCGTAATCGCGCGCCAAATAATACGGCGGCTCGTCTAGCTGCCAATCGCGAATCAGCGCGATATCGCTGCGGCCAACCAAGCTTTGGCTGACGTAGCGCAGCAGCGTAATTTCGCGCTGCAAGCGCCGTAAATACGCCTCCGAGCGGCAAAAGCGAAACACGCGTTTAGTGTTGTCGCCTTCGGCGCCGTATTCCGAGGGCTCCGCCAGCCAGCTTTCACTGACCGCCGATTCGCCTAAACGCTTGACCAAACGCCAACCTGGACAGCCGGGTACGGCGCTGCCCGGCGCAAAAGTAGGCGGTAATTCTGCTGCCAAAGCTGGCTGCAAGCTGGCCTGCACCACCGGCTGTTGCGCAAGTTCAGAAAGCTGATAGCCGCGCCTTGGAATAGTGCGCACCAGCGGCTGTGCAGTTTGGCTTTCCGCTTGGCTATCGTGTAGCGCGTGGCGCAGGCTGGAGATGGTGTTGCTGACCGCGTGATCGCCCACCAGTGCATTGCCATCCCAGACCACGTCGATAAAGGCTTGGCGTGAAACGACCGCACCGCCGACGCTGGCAAGTAAGGCAAGAACTTCCAATTCTTTGCGGCGCAGGCGCTCAGTTTTGCCCTGCCAGCTGACATTGCCGGTGACCGGGTCAATAATGCGCCCGGCTAGGGCGTATGGGTGGTCAAGGAAACAGTCTTTAATTACCGGATTGGATTCAATTTTGTGCAAGGTTTGCTCCCACCTGAGTCAGGAGGAGTGTAGTCGAATGACAAGTTCAACTTAACCGATACATCAAAAGTGTTTAGACCTGCCTAAAATTGACCGAAGAGCTTCCGCTTTTATTTTAATGGCGATCAGAACCGCCTTGGCTATTTATGGCACTTTTGCAACCCGAACGGACCAAACCTCAAACAGCACCATCGTGACCGTCAATAGCACCGGCCCCAAAATTAGCCCTGAGGCACCGAACACCAGCAGGCCGCCCACAACGGACAGAAACGCCAAAACTGTATGCAGTTTTAGCCGGTTGCCGACGAGTACTGGGCGCAGCAGGTTATCCACGGTGCCGACCACCAGCAGGCCCCAAATCGTCAGAATCAGCGCTTTGCCCCAGCTGCCTTCTAAAGCCAAAAACAGCGCGGCGGGAATCCAAACCACGAACGCGCCCAGCACCGGTACGACCGCTAACAGCGCCATTACCAAGCCCCACAAAAATGCCGCCTGCAGGCCTAAGCACCAAAACATCAGGCCGCCCAACAAACCCTGCACGCCAGCGACCGCCAAAGTGCCGTAAATCGTGGCATAGATGGTGTCGCCAACCCGCTTGAACATCGCTGTCATATCCGCAGCGCGCATGGGCGAAAGGGAACGGATCGCATCCAGCGCAAGCTGTCGATCACGCAGGAAAAAGAACAGCAAATAAAAGGTCAGCGTCAAGCCGATCACTTGCAATAACGAACCCTTGACCACCGAGGCCACCGACGTGCTCAGCCAACTGGTGAAGGCTCTAACGGCACCGGGAAGGTCTAATTCAGCCTCTATTTTCTCAGCGATAGGGGCCAATGTAGGCTGCGCGGCCAAAGTGCGGCGCCATTCGCCGGATTCAACTTTCGCTTGAATAATTGCCGCGCCCGAGGCAGCTTGTATAACTAATTTTTGCATCACAAACGTGGCGGGCACCACGACGATCACCGCGATTGCGAATACGGACAGGATCGCTGCCAAGCTGGCATTTTTTATTTTGTGCTCTAGCCAAGCTTGCAAGGGCGTGAATAAAACCGCGAGTGCAAACGCTGCGGTAATTGCGGGCATGAATGGTGCCGCCATGCGGTAGCAAAAATAAACGCCAATCGCAGTGGCTGCGATCAACACGATCGTGCGCATGTGGCTCGGGGAAGCCCAATCGCTGGCCTCGATGTTGGTGGCGGCGAGTGCCGCTAACGCTAAGTCACGCATCTGCCGAGCCATCATTTAAATCATCGCGCTTTGTTGGCGGCGGCGCTATCCAGGGACGCGCCTCCCTGGGTGGCATGTCGGTGATTTTAAGCGGCGGCACATCCTGCACCGGGGTGCCGGCGGCGGAAGCATCCGCACATATTTCCTTAGCCAAATAGATGACGTCGTCGCGCGCGGGGATAGCTCGATTCATGGACTTGCTCCAAGTAAGAAGAGGAAACACCGCTGCCGTCACGCTCAGATGCCGATTCAACAGCATCGTGCGCTTGACTCCAAACTTGCTCAGTTCGCTAGCGCACCCAACGCGCAAAACACTCGCTGCGCTGCGCTACGCGCGGCAACACACCGGCTCAATAGCCACCCAACAAAGGATAAGGATTGATCGCCTTACCTTGCCACCAGTGCTTCTCTGGGCCAAGCTCGAATATCGCAAAGTGCAGATGCGGCGCAGCTGGGCTGGCGTTGCCGGTGCTGCCGACATAGCCAAGCAGTTCGCCGCGCTGGACTTGCTTGCCTTCCACAATTCCCTCAACATAACCATTGAGATGCGCGTAGTAGTAAGCGTAGGTGTCCGTAGCGTCGAACTGATAGATCGTTAACCCGCCGGGCTTGCTATCGAATAGCTTGACGATTCGGCCGCCGTCCACCGCCAGCACCGGCGTGCCGTTTGGGCTCGGGATATCGATCGCTTCATGCACACGTCCGTTTGAACGCGCTTGCGTATAAGTGTCGCTGAGCTG
>JANNYA010000085.1:0-10615 GCA_031409855.1 Rhodanobacteraceae bacterium
GGAATCCAGGGAGCTTGTTTTGGCGTTGCACCATTGTAATTAGCTGTACTTTGCACAAGTGTAGGCTGGATCCCCGACTAAAACATTCGGGGATGACGACCCGTCAGTTTGAATGGCACCCGGCTAAGGCCACGAAAAACAAGTCTAAGCCTAGATCGGTTAGTCTTATGCGGCGTTCAGCCACCGCATTTGTGTGAGCATCGGGCTACACCAAAAGTGTCAAAGGAGCGTCGTGTCTAATCATCCAAAACCGCCGGAACCGAAAACCGCGCCTATCGAGAAACACTTTAATACCGCTGGTCCAAACATCGCCAGTCTGCACTATGAGCTTGATCCGCTTGTGCGCATTGATCAGCACATGATTGAGGAACTAATCGCCCAGCAGCGCTATTTTGTACTGCATGCGCCACGCCAAACCGGCAAAACGACATGCTTGCTCGCCCTGCGCGACTATTTGAATGCGCAGGGGAAGTTTGCCGCCTTGTACGTCAATATCGAAGCTGCGCAAGCGGCACGCAATGATGTTGGGGCAGCGGCACAAGCGATGGTGGCTAAAATAGCGTCTCAAGCAAAGTTGACCCTGGGGATGCTTGAGATTGAGGCTCAGCGTGAGCGAATTTTGGCTAGAGGGGCCTTGGATGCCGTGGGCGCCGCTATTGCCCTACTCTCAGAATTGAATGAAAAGCCCATTATTTTGTTTTTAGATGAGGTGGACGCACTGGTTGGCGACACCCTAATTTCATTGCTGCGCCAAATTCGCTCAGGCTACAGCGACCGCCCCAAGTCATTTCCACAATCCATTGTTCTATGCGGCATTCGCGATGTGCGCGACTACCGCATGACGATGAGCGATGGCGAAGTCATCACCGGCGGCAGTGCGTTCAACATCAAGGCTGAATCTTTGCGGCTAGGCAATTTCTCATTTGCTGAGATGGCTGCGCTTTATGCGCAACATACTGAGTCCACCGGGCAGCAATTTACGCCGGAAGCGTTGGACGTGGCCTGGGTCGCGACCCAAGGCCAGCCGTGGTTGGTGAATGCGCTGGCCGAACAAGCGGTGTGGAAAACAATAGCGCATCGTGACCGAAGTATTGTGATTGACGAAGTGAAAATGCGGGCGGCCCGTGAGGCGCTGATTCTGCGTAATGATTCGCACTTGGATCAATTGATGGACAAGCTTAAAGAACCGCGCGTGCGCTCGGTGATTGAGCCGATGCTCAATGGCGAGATCTTGAGCGCAACGGATACTGATCGCCAGTACCTAATTGATCTTGGCTTGATTCGCGTTGACGGTGGCACCATGCGGCCAGCAAATGGCATTTATGCTGAAGTATTGCCGCGCGTATTGACCGGCATTACGCAGGAAACCATGCATCCTGACATGGTGAACTCAAGCTGGAAGAGTGCTGACGGCAAACTGCAACCCAAGCAATTTCTGGATAATTTCTTTGCGTTTTGGCTTGAACACGGCGAGGCCATGATGAAGTCCGTGCCGTATCACGAAGCCGCACCCACGTTGGTGCTGATGGCGTACTTGCAGCGCGTGGTCAATGGTGCCGGTCGCATTGAGCGCGAATATGCCGCCGGTTCTGGGCGCATGGATTTACTGGTGCTGCACGGTGATGTGCGTATGGCCATTGAAGTCAAAGTGTGGCGCGACAGCCGCGTCAACCCGGAAGTGAAAGGCTTGGTGCAACTTGAGCAGTACTTAAGCCGACTAAACCTAGCGAGCGGCTTTCTGGTGATCTTTGACCAACGCGATAAACCCGCGAAGTGGGAACAGCGCATGCGCACGAGCGAGGCAAAAACGGCAAGCGGTCGAGGGGTGTGGGTGATGCGCGGCTAAGCTGGAAAGGGTTGATAACCTATTTTTATGGCTTTCTGGCGGCGTAATTCACGCAGGTCACGACAGTGCCAGCAGTGTCTTGTTATGATGGCAATGCCATCGAACCGTGCGAGTGATGTCATGCCAACAATAACCATCAGAAACGTTACGCCAGAAGTGCATCGGGCTCTGCGCGTGCGCGCTGCCTCGCATGGGCGCAGTGCTGAGGCCGAGATTCGCACCATACTCGAAACTGCGATCCAGCCCGCTGGGCGCATTAAGCTCGGGTCGCTATTGGCTGACATCGCCCGTGAGGCCGGCGGGCTGACCGACGCCGAGGCCGAATATTTCAACCAGCTTAGGGACAAGACGCCTGCTGAGCCAATGAGGTTTGATTGATCCTCATCGATACCAACGTGATTTCTGAGCTGTGGAAGCTCGCGCCTGCCCCGTCGGTTTTAGCCTGGATCGACGCGCAGACGGTCGAAACGCTTTGCCTATCGGCGATCACTGTCGCCGAACTGCGTTATGGCCTGGCAATCATGCCAGCAGGTAAGCGACGTTCGATTTATCAAGATCGTTTGGAGCGGGATGTTTTGCAGGCCTTCAAGGGGCGTGTGCTGCCATTCGACCTGGACGTCTCAAAAGCCTACTCGGAGCTGATGGCGCGCGCATTGACCGAAGGCAAAGCAATTTGCAAGGCGGATGGCTACATCGCAGCAACGGCGTACGCCCACGCACTAACGGTCGCAACGCGGGACGTTTCCCCGTTCCTGGCGGCGGGCCTCACCGTCATCAATCCATGGGGACATCTTGCAACACATAACTAATTTTATGAATTGGTAATGCCGAGACCTAAACCGTACTGCTACGCTTTGCTGACGCACCAAAACCAAAGATTCGGCGTGAAGCCACCAGAGCACGTTTCAGTGGGCGGCAAAACACCAATGGCGGCACGTTGAAAACAGCCGTGAAAGTTGTGGAGGCGTTGAGAGGATAAGGTTTTAGCTAGCGGTGGTTGCGCTCAAGGCGCAGCAAACGCGCTAATTTCTTTGAGCGCTTGCGCCATGCGCAATTTGATCTCGATGACGATTTCAGACGCCTGCGTGCCGCCCTCTACAGATACATCCGTGCCGGGCATCGCGGCTTCCAATAGCACTTCAGCCTGGGCATCGCTAACAAATTGCTCAAGATAGACATAGCCGCGAATCAGCGCTTCCCGCAGTACAGGCTGGCCCGCGCCTAAATGCGAAAGCGCCGACTTGGTCGCTTCGCGAATTGCGGTCTTAGAATGCGGCAAGAATGATTCGGCGAACCCTAAATTACCCGGTTCAATAGTCGCCAACATCTTTGAGTAGTCATTTAGTACTTTAGTGGCGAGCGCAAGCATGCAGCGAACTTTCCTGTTGACTTGTTTGCCCGGGCCAATTTGACGACGCAAACTTGACTGGGCAAACAGGTTTCTTCAAAATTTTTAAGTGGTGCTATGTACAGCATTAAAATAGCTTTAGGCAAGAGTAGCCAGACACCGCCGCCAGTATCGGCCATGCTGACGCCGTGCATCGGTGTGTGCGAAGTTAACGAACTTAATGTGTGTTCAGGTTGCCATCGCACCTTGAGTGAGATTGGCGCGTGGTCCAGCATGAGCGATGCGGCACGCAGCCAGATTATGGCGCGGCTGGATCAGCGTGAGGCGCAATAGGCTCAGATGAATCGATTCAGCGAAGCGGCCTTGAAGGCGGCGTTACTGACCGAGCCGCCTACTGGTGTGGGCTGGAATTTTGACGATTGGAGCGATGTTTTAGACGCCAGCCAACTGCGTGAAGCGGCGGTGTTAATCGGGCTGATTCCCCGCGCGTCCGGCTGGCAGGTATTGTTAACTAGACGCACCGAGCACATGACTAGCCACGCCGGCCAAGTCGCCTTTCCCGGTGGCCGTGTGGATCAAAATGATAGCGGCCATATCGCCGCTGCGCTGCGTGAAACGGCAGAGGAAGTCGGCATCGCCAGCTCGCACATTCGCCCGATTGGCTTTTTGGAGCGTTTCGCGACCATTTCCAATTTCATCGTAACGCCCGTGGTCGCCATTTTGAGCCCGGACATCAACCCCACGCCGCAGCAATCCGAAGTCGCCGCCATTTTTGAAGCACCACTCGATCTGTTTTTAGATCCATTGCAGCGCCGCACCGAAAGCCGCGAGTATTTAGGGCGCGTGCGCAGCACCACGGTATTTCAATTCGGCGAACATCGAATCTGGGGCGCTACCGCGTCCATGCTGGTGAATTTTGTCGAGCGTTTACGCGCGGTCTGATAACCGAATTTCTAACGCGTTAGACCTCAATGCGCCGGACGCCGAATAATTTCACCCTCAGCGGGGCTGCAAAAGCTAAAAAGCCATTGCCTATGATTATTTTGAACTCGACGTCTGCCGATACCGGCGCGGCGCATGCGAATAGAAGAGCAGCCGTAACTATTGCACCGAAAAATCAAACGCTACTGCTGTTCCAGCCTGTTGACCAAACCCCGCCCAGAATCCACCGCTAGTGTTGGCGGGATTATAAAGAAATGCGTATTCGCCACCTTGCAATTGGTTAGGAATTGACAGCACATACATTCCACCCGCATCTTGATTGCTTTCCAGCTCGATCTCGCGCTCAGAGTTCGAACCTTGAAATACGATGTAACGATCACCGCGCTTGTGCAGCCCTAATTTGACCAATCGGATGTTAAGCGGATCAAGCGATGTCCGAAATGCTGGAGTGCTACCGGTTGGCAATTCGTTAGTGGAATTCGAGCCTTTGATAAACAAAAACACTTCGGGTTCGGCAAAGGCGCCGTAAATGGGTATCCAGGCCTTGCGGTTTGAGAATTGGCTCGCCACGCGGATCGGCTTTATGCGGACAAGATCATCCTCTGGCCCGTAATAGAATTGAGTCTCAGACCCAACGTTTTCACCACCAAATGCAGTAACGGCTGAGTTTTGCGGCTTGCCAGTCGCGCCAGCGCCAATCATTGCGGCAATGATTTTCGCCGACACTTTGCTTTTTTGCAGTGCAGCAAGGGCGGGTGTGCTTGTGTCGAATCGGTTCGGCCCGGCGCTTATCTTGGCTTGAATAATCTCTTCACCGAGCCCCATTCTTACCATTTCGACCACAGAATCGTTGGTCAGAACCTCAGCGTGCAGCTGCACAGTTAGAAAAAGTCCAAATAAAACAAGCGAAACTTTTTTGAGCATAAACGTGTCCTAATTCGAGTGTGAAAAAATTGTCAATTTGATAGTGCACTAATTTTAGAACAAACGCGCGCGCAGAGTTTCAATAACCGCCAAAGTTGGCCTGAGCGGTAAAACCGGCGACTGATTTGGCTTCAGGCGGCTTGCTAAACTTTCCAGAAAAAGCGCGATTTTGCCGCATGCGGCAGCGCTAAACACCACCTCGACCTGGGCGTAGCTGGCGCAGGCTTCGCTGATCATATTGACCGAATCCGGCGTGACAATGATTCTGGCCGCGCTGCTCAGCCAGGCTTGAAACGGGTTTGGGCCATCCCCTGCGCTAGTCCAAACGCGTGCGCCGGAGGCGCGGATGATCGCCAAAAACACGGGCGGTGTGCGACGCGAGGCGCTGATGCAGAGCGCTTTGGGATCTAGGCCATGCAGCAATTGGGCAAATTGCGCCGGGGTATAGGGCGCATTTCGGGTGGGCGCACCGACTAACAATAATGTGCTAGCCGCGCCCAATTGTTGCGCTTGAAATTGCCCGTCGCTTAGCCACGCCTCGTCAATATCGTTCAGTGCGCCAATCATCGAGTACACATTCGGCGCTAGCAGTTGATCGTGCGCCGGGCACACAATCGCATCGAAGCGGGCAGGATTGCAGCGCGGCGCTAAAATTTGCACGGCACGCACCGCCGGGCGTGCGCGTTTGAGGGCGTCCAGCGCAATCGCGCCGGCGCGGCCACAGCCGATCGCGAAAGCGCAATCCAGCGCATTTGGTATCGGCGTTAGTTTTAGCGCAGTAAAATTGGCCCGGCGAAAGCGCGGCGCGAAGGCACGATCTAGCGCATTCAATTTGACGACGTACTCAACGCTCGACAAACCCAAACCGCGCGCTAGCACACGCGCCTGTTTGACATTACCGGCGGCGCCATCGGTCAAAATCCAGCAGATTGAGCCTGAATCTGCGCTTGAATTGGCGTCAGCGTCAATCAGCATTGGCGATCTCGATCCGCAACGGCGTATCCTGCGCGCCCAGCACAGCGGTTGCCGGCATCGCAACGAAGCGAATGCGGCCCAAAGTGCGTTTGATGAGTGAGTGAGAAATCATGCTTGACGATGCTGCCCTAAATTTGTTGTTTACCCAAGCCCGAACCCACAATGCTTGGCTGCCACGTGCGCTGGATAGCGGCGTGCTTGAGCGCCTGTACGAGCTTGCCAAAATGGGCCCGACCAGCGCGAATTGCTCGCCCGCGCGCTTTGTGTTTGTGCAAAGTGCCGCAGCCAAAGCGCGGCTCAAGCCTGCGCTTTTGGCCTCAAACGTCGACAAAACCATGAGCGCGCCGGTCACGGTGATCATCGGCAGCGAGCAAGCGTTTTATGAGCGCCTGCCCGAGTTATTTCCGCATGCGGATGCAAAAAGCTGGTTTGTCGGCAATCCGGCGCTGATTGAAGCGACCGCGTTTCGCAATTCCAGCCTGCAAGCGGCCTATCTCATGTTCGCCGCGCGCGCGCTGGGCTTGGACTGCGGGCCAATGAGTGGCTTTGATGCAGCACAAGTGGATGCCGAGTTTTTTAGCCACACCACAATCAAGTCCAACTTTCTGATCAATATCGGCTACGGCGATGTTGCCGGCTTGTTTGCGCGCAGCCCACGTTTGAGTTTTACTGACGCATGTCAAGTGATTTGATGCAGCCTGTCACAGCAAACGCGTCTGAAATCTTAGGCGTGTTGGGCGTGCGCAAACTGGGGCTTACACCGTATCTGCCAGTTTGGCGCGCGATGCAGCGCTTTACCGACACGCGTGATGAAAATACGCCGGATGAGCTATGGCTGACCGAGCACGAACCGATCTACACGCTCGGGCAAGCGGGCAAACTGGAGCACGTGCTGAGCCCGGGCGATATTCCGGTGTTGCCGGTGGATCGTGGCGGGCAGGTGACCTATCACGGGCCGGGCCAGCTGATGGCTTACCCATTGATTGACCTGCGCCGTCGTGGCTTAGGCGTACGTGCGCTGGTCGATTTGATTGAAAACGCGACCTTGAACCTGCTGCGCAGCTTTTGTATTGAGGCCGAACTAAAACCAAGCGCGCCCGGGGTGTATGTGGCGGGGCAAAAAATTATGGCCTTGGGTTTGCGGATTCGGCGCGGCGCCAGTTTTCACGGCCTTGCACTTAATGTGTGTATGGATTTGCAGCCGTTTTCGCGCATTAATCCCTGCGGCTACATTGGCCTGCGCCACACCAACTTGGTCGACGAGGGCGGGCCGGGGGACTTAAGTTTCATCGCTGAGATGTTGCTGCAGGAATTCGCGAAGGTGCTGAACTGCCCAAGCATTGTGCGCTTGCGCGATGAATTACCCGACTTGTCGTCCGTGTCCGCAAGTGGAGACTTGTCTTGCGTGTCCGCAAGCGGAGACTGCTCGGAGTTAACGCATGCTTGAATGGCAAACTGACTTAGCTGCTTACCCACTCACCGGTTTGATGACGCCTAGTTTGAGTCCGGCAAGTTCAAACACGCCGCGATTGGCGCTGCACGGCTGGCTCGATAATGCCGCCAGCATGGCGGGGCTTTTGACGGCGCTCAATGAGCTGCATCCAGCGCCGTCACTCGCGTTGGACTTCCCCGGCCACGGCTTAAGTAGCCATACCGCACCGCATCATCACGCGCCATTTGTGGATTATTTAGACGCGGTGCTGGCGGTTATGGCTGCGCAAAATTGGGTGCAAGTGGATTTGATCGGGCATTCCATGGGCGGCGGTGTAGCGACCCTATTCGCCGCCGCATTCCCGGAAAAAGTGCGGCGATTACTGCTACTGGACTCGATTGGGCCGCTTTCCGCCGCGCCGAATACGTTTAGCCATGATTTGCGCCGGGGCCTATTAGCGCGCCGCGCGCCAAAAAAAACGGCGCCGAGTTATTCGGACCCACAAAGCGCACTTGCAGCACGCATCGGCGCGTTTGGAATAACCAAGGCGCAGGCGGCACCGATCGTCGAACGCGGCATTGTGCAGGGTAACGACGGGCTTTGGCGCTGGCGCAGCGATGCGCGCTTAACGCAGCCATCGCCGACGCGTTTTAGCGAGGCACAGGTGCTCAATGCCATCAGCGAAATCCGCGCGCCCGCACTCGTGATCTTAGCCGAACCGCGCGCCAGCTTTTTTGAAGCCGCCAGCCTCGACGCGCGCTTAGCCGCGTTTGCTAATGCTGAAATCGTGGCCGTGCAGGGCAATCACCATTTGCATGTGTGCCCGGATTTGGCATTGGTTGTGAAGGTGGTGGGGTTTTTCGCTTGTCCTTGAGGTAGCTTCAGCAAACTATTTGTTGCACAAAACAATCACGTTGTCCTTGGACGCGGCAGAAACGGTATGCATGACGGTGCCGTTGTAGACGACTTTATCGCCTTCATCCACGCTGACGGTGCTGCTCGTTCGTGAGCCCAAGTTCGATTGCAGCGTGCTGCCTTTACCCTCAATTTTGTAGGGTATCGGCGCATCGCATTTGTTTTGCACTTGTATCGAAAAGCTACCCGCAGCGGACACGCCCGATATCAGCACACCGGTTAAAACGCAGGGCACCAAGCCACTCAACTTAATTTTCATACGACATCCCTCTTCAATCTGGCAACGTGGAGTACCCATTGTTGGCACATCTACACGATCAGGAATCCCATGAACTCGGGAGTCGGTGCGTTTTACCTAAGGTTTTGGGTCGCAAATTCTGGCGCATTGACGGCGGTCAAAATAGCTTAAGCTTAAACTTCAACTTCACTCAGCGCCGAGCGCTGCAATCGATTCAATCGCTGAAGCGCACGGCAATGATTTGCTGCGAATTGCGAAGGCACTACGGGAGCGTGAGAATGCTTCTGATGTACCGAGGGTACGATTTGAGCCCAAGCATATGGACGGAGCGGTAGAAATCCCCGATTCTTGTCAGTGAAGATCGGCGACACCGCGTATCGATTGAAGTTGGTCGAGTCGCGCTTCTATCCAGGATCCGCTCAATCCTAACCCTGCCGAACCGATACGTTAAATTTGTTACCAACACTCGCTTATAACTAAAGCTGCGGGCAGAATCGCGGCATGACTAACGGCCCGGTTTTACTTTTTGGTGGCACCTTTGATCCTATACATTTGGGTCATTTGCGCGTGTGTTTGGAGGCGGGCGAAGCGCTGGCTGCCGATGAAATTTGGCTGTTACCCTCGGCGATGCCACCGAATCGCGCCCAGCCTGAGGCGGGTGCCGCGCCACGCGCGCAGATGCTAGAGCGTGCGCTGGAAGGGCAAAGCCTGATGCGCGCGGATTTGCGTGAGCTTTTGCGTCAGCAGGCCGGTAAACCTAGCTACACGATTGACACCTTGCGCGAATTGCGCGCCGAGATTGGCCCGAATCGGCCCTTGGTTTGGTTGATGGGTGCGGATCAATTGGCGCGCTTGGATACTTGGAAAGACTGGCAACGCCTGCTGGATTTTGCCCATTTGGCGGTGTTAACACGCCCGAATGCGGCGACACCGCCACACCATGTCGATGCATTTTTACGCGCGCATCGGGCACCGAAAAGCAGCTTGAATACGGCACCAGCTGGGTTTTTAGTTGGCATTGAGGTCAGTCAATTGGCAATTTCCGCGACCAAAGTACGTGCCATATTGAAATCTGGGCAATCGGCGAAGTATTTGGTGCCGGATTCAGTGCTGGATTACATCGCGGAACATCGTTTGTATCGAAGTTGACAGCGCGTTTTAGAGTTTAAACCTTGAAAAGCCTTTGCTTAAGCGAGCCCCGGCTATACTGCGCGGCTCGACGCAGACGCCGCTGTACTCATGTCTAAAATCTTAAGTTTTCAAAACATTATTCAAACGCTCAATCAATATTGGGCCGATCAAGGTTGCGTGCTGATTCAACCGTTTGATATCGAAGTTGGCGCGGGCACATTTCACCCGGCAACCTTTCTGCGTGCACTAGGCCCTGAGCCCTGGAACGCAGCGTATGTGCAGCCTTCACGGCGTCCGACCGATGGCCGCTATGGGCAAAATCCGAATCGTTTGCAGCATTATTACCAGTATCAAGTGGTGTTAAAGCCCAGCCCGAAAAATATCGTGGAGCTGTATTTCGGCTCGCTTGTGGCGTTGGGCATAGACCCGAAAGTGCACGATTTGCGTTTGGTCGAAGACAATTGGGAATCACCCACCTTGGGCGCGTGGGGCTTGGGCTGGGAAGTTTGGCTCAACGGTATGGAAGTGACCCAGTTCACCTATTTTCAACAGGCGGGCGGCCTAGAATGCAAGCCGGTGACCGGGGAAATTACCTACGGTTTAGAGCGCCTCGCGATGTATTTGCAAAACGTTGAAAACGTCTATGACTTGCTCTGGACGCAAAGCCGCACCGGCCCGGTGAGCTATGGTCAGGTGTATTTGCAAAATGAGATTGAGCAAAGTGCTTACAACTTTGAGCATGCCGACGTCGCTGAATTGCTACACAGTTTTGATGCCTGTGAAGCACAAGCGTTGAAATTGGTGGCGTTGAATTTGCCGCTTCCCGCGTACGAGCAGGTTTGCAAAGCCAGCCATAGCTTCAAT
>JANNYA010000086.1:0-26427 GCA_031409855.1 Rhodanobacteraceae bacterium
TCGACCTCGAGCAGAACAGGCTCCCGCGCGGCGGCCTTCGGGCATTCGGGATTTTTTTCGTCGGGGATGATCCTCCCGAGTGACTTCTTGCGCGTCTCTAATTTGTCCGTGGCTGACTGGTCACGGTCCACTAACCCACCGCGCAAGGAATCCGCAAAATGGAGAAGACAACCATGCACAAAATCAGGAACGTAACCGCATTGATCGCGCTAAGCCTTGCTTCGAGCAGTTATGCACAAACCAACGCTCCGGCCACGATCTTCGAGCACATCAATTTCGGCGGTAACAGCCAGGCTCTGGTTGAGGGCTTGAACGTCGGTCCGCTGGCGCTGGGTAATGACGTCGCCAGTTCGGTCACGGTCAGTCAGTGCTTCAAGGTCACCTTGTACGGGGCCGGGCCAGGGCAAAACGGACCGGAACTGGTGCTGACGGCGGACGACGCGGATCTGATCAACGACAACTTCAACGACATCCTGTCGAATGTGCTCGTGGAACGCGACCCGAAATGTAGTCGCTGATGTTTGCAGTCCGGCCAGTCGTGATCGCGCGGTCTGAATGAGCGCCAGGGCCTTTCGAGAGATGCGAAAGGCCCTGCCCGATCAACGCATGTGGGGGCGTCTTTAGCCCCCCGTGCCCCGATGCATCTGCCAGTCGCGAACACCCGCCCTAACTGTCCCGCCCCAACAGTGCCGCAGCACTGCCCACAAACGCTTGCGCGATAGGCATGCGCCAACCGATACCAAATGCGCGGCGCTGGCAGCGGATAATCGGTGGCGCTTGTCGGCGTTTGAACTCGGCGCGCGCAATCAACTTTAATACCCGATCAACGTCGCTCAGTGGCGTTGGCAGTAAAAATGCGCGCAAGGCTGCGGCCTCATCGGGCGCTAAACTCGGGCCTTCAATGGCAAGGCGCAAAATTGCATCAAGCACGGGATAAATCGGTAGCGCGTCGGAATCCTTTTGCCCCGGCGCCAATTCCGCAGAGGGTTCTTTGTCGATAATCGCTTGCGGAATTAACTCGCGCCCAGCCTGCTCATTGATCCAGCGCGACAGCGCGTAAACATCCATTTTGTAGAGATCGCCGATCAAATTCAGCCCGCCGTTCATATCGCCATAAAGTGTGGCGTAGCCGACACTCATCTCCGACTTATTACCGGTGGAAAGCAGCAAATGGCCACTGTGATTAGTCACTTCCATCAGCATCCGGCCACGCAAACGCGCCTGGATATTTTGTTGCGTCAGCGGGCTGGGAACCGCGCCGTGCGCGCGCTCGAAATCAGCGACGGCGAGTGCAAACTGCGCTTCAATCGGCGCAGTGCGTAACTCCACACCATAGGCGTTGCACAAACTGACCGAGTCATCGACGGAGCCATCTGAGGAATAGCGCGAAGGCATCGTTATCGCCAGCACATTTTCAGGCCCCAAGGCGTGCGCCGCAAGCGCTATGGTTAGGGCGCTATCAATGCCGCCGGAGGAACCCACGATCACTTGCTTGAAGCCGCATTTGCGCGCGTAGTCACGCAGGCCCAAAGTAATTTGCGTGTGGAAAAATGCCGGTGCGCTGGTGGGTGCTGTGGCTGATTTGCGGTTCGCGGTAAGCGCGTCGTCGCGCTCAAAATTGACTAAATTGAGATCACGATCAAACTCAAATGTTGCGCTGTCAGACTCAAATGCCGCCAGCTCGGCCTTCAGTTTGCCTTCGCGGTCGATATAAAACGAGCTGCCATCAAACACAATTTCATCGTTGCCGCCGACCTGGTTGAGCGACAAGATAGCGATTTGATGTCGTGCGGCGGTGCTTTGAAAACGCGCCACACGTTCGCGGTACTTGCCCAAGTTGCTCGGGCTGGCATTGATGGAAAGAACCATTGCCACGCCGGCATCGCTCAGCTCTTTAATGGGTACATCATCGTAGTCTAGGTCCGCTTCGTCATTCCAAAGATCCTCGCAAATGGCCAAGCCAATACGGCTACCGTTGATACTGAAAACACCGGCTAAGGTGCCCGGCTCGAAGTGCCTTGCTTCATCGAAAATATTGTAAGTCGGCAGTAAACGCTTGTGATAGCGATACACCAGCGCGCCGTTTTGCAAAACACAAAGCGCATTGTGCAATGGCTTGCCGGAACCTAAATTGCGGTCAATAAAACCGGTAATTAGCGCTGCACGTTTGCCGCTAGTTTGCTGCATCAATTCGGCCAGCGCCTGATCTTGCGCGGCCAAAAATGCAGGTTGAGTTAATAAATCACTGGGGTAATAGCCGCTTAGTGCCAATTCGCTAAAAACTACGGCGTCAGCGCTTTGCGCGTGATTTGCGTAAATTGTGAGGATTTTTTCGCAGTTGCCGAGAAAGTCACCGACCGTGAAATTGCATTGTGCGAGTACGATTTTCATCTGACTATTTCTCTGCGGATTGATTTGACTGGCTTCAAACGTATCCTAGCCAGATCGAAAACGCGAATCCAGAACGGCATTCAAATGGGTGCGATTCAAACTGGAACCCACTGGATTCCCGCCAAAAGCATGCGGGAATGACGAATTTGGAGCACCGTCATCGCATCAACTTCAGATTATTGAAAATTATCGGGTCACATCAGTTTGAATCGCTCCGTTCAAATACTGTAGCGCGCTTCCGCTAGATCTATTTCGCGGCCGATTTTGCGCAGGATCACTTGTTTGGTGCCCTGGCTGCGGCCAAAACGCACCACTTCTTCACGCTCGGCACGCAGACCGACGAGACGCAGTTCGTGTTCGACGCGATCAGTGTCGCCATGCTGGGTGGGTTCGCTGGCTTGCGCGGCCAGCGCATCTTCCCGGGCGTAACGGGCAATGCGGAGTTGATAGCTCGCGATAATGCGGGCGGCGGCATCGTGGTAGAGCTCAAAATCGGCTGCATCGTTCGGTATCGCTTGCTTTGCCGTGCTCACCGCATGCACGGCGGCCTCGCTTGCAGCGGTGCGCACGCGATTTTCCGCTGCACCGTGCATGGGGTTAGCGGCCAACTTCATGCCTTTGAGGATGACGGGCAATCCGACGCTGGCCAGCAATAGTGAAACTAGAATCACGCTCGTCGCCAGGAAAATGGCCAGATCCCGGCCGGGAAATGGCACGCCCTCAGAAAGCATCAGCGGCAGGGTCAAAACTCCCGCTAAAGTAATCGTGCCGCGTGCCCCAGCGAAGGACATCGCTAACACCAGCCGCCAGTAAGGTGTGGCCGGGCCGGCGGCGGTTTGCGCAACAAATACGGATCGCAATGTCAGCCAAACCCAAACAAATCGCAGCGCCGCCAGCGCCAGCACGATCAGCAATACATAAAGCCCTAACCACCAAGGGTTTTCATGCCCAGCACTTACCACGGTGATCGGTGCAGCGGCAAAAATAGCGGGAATTTGCTCACCTAACAGCACGAAAATTGTGCCGTTTGCGGCGAACTGCACCATATCCCACACCGCCGTTCTACGAATGCGGGTAATCGCATGCCAGTGGCCGTGCGGCGCAAAACCCATGGTGATGCCAGCCGCCACCGCCGCCAAAATTCCTGAGCAATGAAAATGCTCGGCGATTAAATACACGCCCGAAGGAATCAGCAGGCTGAGCAATATCTGCGCGCCGCCATCATCCCCCAGCAACACCGAGGTGCTTGACCATGGCCGGGTGACTAACCAAGTCACGCCGGCACCAATGGCTAGCCCGCCGAGTGCTAGCCAGATAAAGTTTAAGCCCGCGTTGAGCGGCGAAAATGCGCCAGTCAGCGTCGCAGCCACGGCAAAGCGCATACAGACCAAGCCGGAGGCGTCATTAAACAGCGCTTCGCCCTCTAAAATGTGGCGCATGCGCGTGGGTATTGGTGTGCGCGCTGCAATTTGCGACACCGCAATCGGATCGGTCGGTGAAATGACTGCAGCAAGTGCAAACGCCACCGGTAGCGGCAGCGTTGGAATCAGCCAATGAATTAGAAATCCGACGCCCAGCACCGTAAAAAATACCAAGCCAAAGGCGAGTTTGAGAATGGTGCCGGCGTCGCGGCGCAGCTCATCTTTCGGAATGCGCCAGCCGTCCAAAAACAGCAGCGGTGGCAATAAAAGCAAGAAAAAAACTTCGGGATCAAGCGAAACCGTGGTCAAGCTGGAATAGTAAATCGCCACGCCCAAGCCAATCTGGACAAAGGGCGCGGGCAGGTGCGTAAAGCGCGCAATGGTGCGGCTAGTAACGACTGCCAACAGCATTACCAGCACAATGCCAGTTACTTCCATGCGCGAGGATTCCTGGTGTTATTGGAAAAATTCGTCATCGCAGCGCGCCCAAAACAGAGCCGTCAAGCTTATGCAGGCAATGGCTGCAACAGCAGACGTGGATTAAAATCAATCCAGACGCCGTTGCTTAACGTGCCTTCGCGTAGCTCGAGATCATGCCCGCCATGCGAATGCAAAATTCGCTTGGCAGTATCTTGCTTCACCTCGTCGTCGGCGATCACCGCAACCAAAATACCCGATTGCCGATGCCGCGCTTTTTGCATGGCCATCACCGACGCTTCCGCTGCCTTGCTGTCAGCCGCTTCCATGCTACCCAAAGCCCCATACAGCGAACCACCATAGGCGCCCACGCCCAAAGCCGCTGCAGCCACCATTGGCCCTAAAACTGGCAGCGTCGCCAATGCCACCGCGACGCCAATCGCGCCACCCACTGCGGCGCCCGACAGTGCGCCGTCCGCTGCCTCCGGTGCTGCGGTGGCCGCAGCATCGAGTGCTACAACCGTGCCTTCGCTGGTGTGGGTATCGGTATCGTGCCCAGGAATGTCGACGGAGAAACAACTGGTCTGCGCAGCGGTAAAACCGGTGCTCAATAAGTCCGTTACGGCGCGCTTAGCCGCGTTCAAATCTTGAAAATTGCCATTAATGATCGTATTCATGGTGTGATTCCTTTTCTCAATAAAAATTAAAAGCGACACTGGTAGGTGCTGGGTCGCATCACTGATAGCCAATGCCCAGCACGTAATCGCGCAGCAAGGCCTCCTCATATTTTTCTTCTTTGAGCATCGCGCTCAGGGCGTCGTGCGCATTGATGACGCCCAGCGGTATGCCCTTGGCGTCCAGCACCGGTATATGCACCAAGTGGCGGGCTTTCATCATCGCCAAGACCTGGGTCAAATCATCATCCGGGCCGCAAAAAACGACCTCGGTGTTCATTATGTCTTTGGCACGCGAATTGGCGCTGACGGTGGAGGGCTGTGCGATGTGCGTAACTAGATTCGTTTTAGTAATCACGCCCGCCATCGCGCCGTGCGCGGCACATACCACGACTAAGCTGACCTGCTCGCGGGTCAATAACTTTGCGACGTCTTGCAAAATGGTGTCGGTGCTGGCCGTGGCTAATCTGAGCTTGGATGTGGCTTCAATACTGTTGACCAGTTTGGTATTCATGGCAGTGTTCCCATCGTTTCAACAATGGGAATTTTCACCGCAATCAACATTGCTGGTCTGTGCGCTAGCGCGCTTAGGGCATTGCCCGCGTCAAGCCTGAATTGGCCAGACGCGGATAACGATTCGCTCAGCGCTTTTGCGCCGCAATCCAACGATCAATCTTAGTTTCCAGGATCGCCAGCGGCACCGAGCCATCTTGCAAGACTTCGGCATGGAAGGCTTTGATGTCAAATTTGTCGCCCAAAGCCGCTGTTGCGCGTTTGCGCAATTCTTGAATTTTCAGCTCGCCAATTTTGTATGCCAGCGCTTGCCCAGGAATAGCGATGTAGCGTTCCGCTTCAGATACCGCTTCGGTTTCACTAGAGGCGGAGTTTTCCAGCATATAGCTAATCACTTGTTCGCGCGTCCAACCTTTGCTGTGCAGGCCGGTATCGACGACCAGGCGAATTGCGCGCCAGAGTTCGGCTTGCAATCGGCCAAAGTATTGATACGGGTCGGTGTAGACACCAATTTCCTTGCCCAAGGATTCCGCATACAGGCCCCAGCCTTCGGCAAACGCGGTTTCGCCACCGAAACGCCGGAACTTAGGCAGGCTGGTCAGCTCTTGCTGTAGCGCAATCTGGAAGTGATGGCCGGGAATAGCCTCGTGCAAGAACAAAGACTCCATGTCCCAGATCGTGCGCGACGGTAAGTCGTAAGTATTGACGTAAAATAAGCCCGGGCGTTTGCCGTCTTCGCTTGGCCCTTGATAGCTGCCGCCGGAGGAACTAGCCGCGCGGTAGGCTTCAATAGGGCGAATCTCAAATGCGGCTTTGGGCGTCAGTGAAAACAGCTTCGGCACACCCGCTTCGGTGCGCGCACGCAAGGCGTTATAGGCGTCAAGTAAGTCTTTCTCAGTTTTAAATTTGAATTCATCGCCGGTGGTCACGTACTTAAAGAAGGCTTTTAAGTCACCTTTGAATTTGACTTCTTGCATGACCGCCTGCATTTCGCCCTGGATGCGCGCTACTTCGTCAAGCCCGATTTGGTGAATCGCGGCCGGAGCAAGATCGGTGGTGGTACTGGTTTTTGCATTGAAGGCATACCAAGCCTCGCCATCGGGAAGTGCTGCATAGGCAACGCTATCGCGGCAGGCGGCGATATATTCGTCTTTAATAAAAGCATGCAAACGTTGATATGCGGGGGTGATTTGCGCCTCAATGAGTTTTCGGTAGGAATCGGTGAAGCGCTTTTTATCAGCGTCAGAAAATTCCTTTGGCATATTTGTTATTGGGCCCCAAAACACCGAGCTTTCCGTTTTGCCTTTAATGAAAGATTCAAGTTGAGGCAGCACTTTGTTCATCAACACCTTGGGCTGCACCACACCAGCTTTCATGCCTTCACGCATGTTGGCAATCGCGGTATCAAATAGCGCGGGTGCGGCATTGGCGCGCACCAACCAGTCGTCGTAGTCCTTGACGGTCACGAAAGGCTGCGCGCTTTTTCCCGAGCCTAGCTGCGCTAAAAATTGCGTGAAATTACTGAACTGATCAATGGGCTGCATCCAGCCTGGAAATCGTTCGCTTTCCAGGCTCAGCTTACGCTCACGCACAAAAATATCGTAAGACAAGCGCGCCTGACCATCCAGTGCGGACGCGTCGATGGCGCTGACAGTATGCAGCCATTTCTGATCGAAATCATGTTGCTCTTTACGCGATTCGGCGCTAAAAAAATTCGGCAAGCGGTCGTTGTAGCGCGGATCCCCGACAAAGGTTGCCTGAATCGGATTGCGCTCCAGCGACGCTTCCCAATACTCACCATAAAGCTTTTCTAGTTCTGTAGTAATAGCTTTCGCGTCGGGTTGCACCTGCACTGCGGGCACAGGGGTGTTGGTTTTAGTTTCAACGACGGTGTTGGCAGATTCGTCTGAGCCGCAAGCAGCCAGGGCGATAGCAATTGCAATAGCGAAAGGTAAACGTCGGGCGTACATGGGCAGATCCTAAAAATAAAAAGGGTGTGAAGACGCGCACGATAGTTGCACCAAGCCGCGTTTACATGGGCCGAAGGTATCGCTGCGGCCTTTTCCTTATTCTCGAGACGTTAAAACCTTAAACACTGAAGAATTGCGAAAATTCGCCTGAATTTCCGCCAGCGTGTACCAACGCGTTGCCGTCGTAGGTTCTCGTGAGTTGTGCTCACCGCTAGCAAGCAAAAACTCATGGCCGAATAGTTTGACGATGGCTAAACCATTCTCTGGCGCAGAAAGCGTGATCGTATTTGCGGCGCGCTCGAATTCTGCCCTAGTTTCGGCTTTGCCGTAGGCTTGCCAGACGTAGTTTGTCGTCGAGCTTTCCTCAACCCAAAACCGTTCGCGGTTAGTGAAGCTGATTTGGTTCTCTGTCTCGAACCAACGTGCCAATGTATAAGCCGCAAGGATCTGATTCGCATCGCGCGCTTTCAATACCGCAGTTGCGTTTGGCCAGCTCGGCGCAGCAAATGCTAAAAATATGTCGGCCATCGCTGCGGGCGTGCCGCATCGCCAATGCCCGATAGTTGCGATTTTTGGCGCAGCCGTTGCGCCTACGCGCCAAATTGGCGACCGCATTTGCGTAACCAAGCGGGTAAATTCGTCGTCATACTGATTGATCAAATCGAACGTTTCAGCAACATCCGTCGCGCTAAAATCAGACTCGAATTCTGGGTCCCATTTTTGCAGCTTGGGAATCAACAACTTCGCTTCGCGAATGATCGCACTGAGTGACTTCCGCCGAGCCTGCAGCACTGCCACAGTTTGTCCTTCACTGCCATTCGCAGTATCGAGCAACAAGCCACTGCGCGTCATGCCCAGAATGCCATCGGCAAGGGCATTGGTGGAGTCAGCAAGGGCAAAATCGGCGTAGCGCAGAGCTTGTGGCGAACAACTTACGTGAGTTGCGGCCGTTGCGAGCCAACTATCAAAATAGGCCTGGATAATCGGTAAAACCTCGGTGCCAATTCGCTCGCGCGACATCTTTGCCTTTGACTCTGCACCCTCTGTGAGCATGCCTAGTTCCAACATTCGACGCGCCCAAACCTTACGCAGCTGCAAAAGCGCCGAATTTTCACCGTCACAAATCTTAAAAACGGCAAACCCTAGCGCTGAGATCGACGTCGAATCCTCACTTTCATTTAACTCGCCGATGTTTTGCAAATCAAACCCTGCACGTGCAAATATGGCGTTTACTTCCGGCGGCAATTCATCACCGTCTGAATCAAAGTTTTTTGCCGCATCCGAGCCCAAAAAAGCGTCCAGCTCGCGCCCGGCAATCGCCAATTTCACGCCAGCCGCCTGCGCTTGTGCACGCGTGACCTGATAATCCATGTATTTCAAGCGGTCTTGCCCGGCCAGCGCCAATAACGGCAGCAAGCAGCCTAGTGCGAAGAATTGAACGCGCATTTTGATTCCCCGGCAGCAAACTTGAGCAATCGAAAAAGGCTACGCTTGCGACTCTATACCTACACCCAACAAAACGGCTTGAATACACGCCTAACCATAGTGCGCCTAAGCGCAGGCCTAATTTTGCTGCTGAGCGTGTTGCTCGCCGGTGCCTGGGCGCGTTCGGTGTGGGTGATTTTACCGCTAACGCTGATCTACACGCTGGCATTTGTACTCGGGCGTTGGCAGGCGTGGCGGCACTCGATTGCGACCGATACGATTTCGCGGGTGCTAAGTCAGCTGGAGTGTGGAATGCCTTGCACGCGAGGGCTGCCATCTTGATGGCTCGACCCTTGGCGCGTAAGCTCATGGCATTTGTGTTTCAACCGGGAGACTCGTATGGCCGAACCCCAACTTTCCGTGCGCAGTGCGCGCGCGCGCGCGCGATCTTGCACACCGGCTTGCGCGCCGAGAACACCGAACGATTGCCGAAATCGTGGAGCGCGCCTTGGAAGCCTACGACGCCGCCCAAACGGGGCGAGAACCTGCCGCCGATTTCTATACCCGTGTTAGCCAAGACTGCGGCACGGATATTGACCTTGATGTGCTAATCCGCGCGCACCGCATCCCGCATATGGGCGGGCTATTGCTCGCGCCCACGACGGTCCGTTAGCCACGCGCAACGTTAGCGATTTTGGCCTCGTTGAAATCGCAATTATTAATCCTTGGGGCGATTGACGGTCGGCAAATTCAGCTGCAGGCGCGACAAAATCTTGTGACGCCCTTCGCATCGCCACACTTCCGCGCCATAATCGCGGAGTTCTTACGCAGCGAAGCGATAGAACACAAAAATTCCCCGCCAGCGCAAAAACGGAGCCGCACCATGACCGATTCCTTTCAAACCCAAGCCCAGCTTAGTTCTGGCGGCAAAAATTACCAATATCGCGACTTGCAGTCCTTGCAGGCCAAGTACAACGTCGCGCGTTTGCCTTTTAGCTTGAAAATCCTGCTGGAAAACCTGCTGCGCTTAGAAGATGGCGTCAACACCACCAAAGAACAGATTGAAGCGGTGCTCGCCTGGAACCCGACCAAGCAAAGCAGTGTAGAAATTCCGTTCATGCCCGCACGCGTGGTCATGCAAGATTTTACCGGCGTGCCTTGCGTGGTCGATTTAGCCGCGATGCGCGATGCGATGAAGGCTTTGGGCGGCGATCCGCGCTTGATCAACCCATTAATCCCCGCCGAATTGGTGATTGATCACTCGGTGCAGGTCGATAGTTTTGCGCGCGCCGATTCACTGGATTTGAACGCCAAGATTGAGTTTGATCGCAACCGCGAACGCTATGGCTTTCTGCGCTGGGGTCAAAACGCGCTGGATAATTTCAAAGTTGTGCCACCCCGCACCGGCATCGTGCACCAAGTCAACCTGGAATTTTTAGCGCGCGTGGCGTTTAGCACCGAAATCGACGGTAGGTGGCACGTCTATCCAGACACCGTGGTCGGCACCGATTCGCACACCACCATGATTAACGGCATCGGCGTTTTGGGCTGGGGCGTGGGCGGCATTGAGGCGGAAGCGGCAATGTTGGGCCAGCCGTCGACCATGTTGATTCCCGAAGTGATTGGCTTTCGCTTAAGCGGAAAACTGCCAGAAGGTGCCACCGCGACCGATTTGGTGTTAACCGTGACGCAAATGCTGCGCAAGCGCGGCGTGGTGGAAAAATTCGTCGAATTTTTTGGCCCTGGCTTGGATCACTTACCGCTGGCAGACCGCGCCACCATTGCCAATATGGCACCGGAATATGGCGCGACCTGCGGCATTTTCCCGATTGACAATGAATCCCTGAATTACCTGACGCTATCGGGCCGCGACGCGGCGCAGGTTGAGCTGGTCAAAGCCTATTACAGCGCGCAAGGCATGTTCCGCACCGCTGAATCCCCCGACGCCGAATACACTGATGTGCTGCATCTGGATATGAAAGACGTGCTGCCGAGCTTAGCCGGGCCCAAACGCCCACAAGACCGCGTGTTGCTGTCGGATATGAAGAAAAATTACGTGGTTAGCCAAGCCGAGATGGGGGCAGCGCGCGCCGCAAAAACCAAATCCGCAAATCCCGGCCACGCCAGCGTCAGCGCCGAAGATTCAGCAAACGGCAGCGCCTACGAATTGGGCGATGGCGCGGTTGTGATTGCAGCGATTACCAGCTGCACCAATACCTCGAACCCGGCGGTGATGTTGGGCGCGGGCTTGCTGGCGCGTAATGCGGTGGCAAAAGGCTTGAAGCGTCAGCCGTGGGTGAAAACCTCGCTCGGGCCTGGTTCTGCGGTCGCGACTGAATACTATAAAAAAGCTGGGCTGATGAGTTCGATGGAGGCCTTAGGCTTCAACGTCGTCGGCTATGGCTGCACCACCTGCATAGGCAACTCTGGCCCACTGCCAGTAGAAGTCAGCAAAGGTATTGCGGACGGTGATTTGATCGTCTCCAGCGTGCTTTCCGGCAACCGCAACTTTGAAGGCCGCGTACACGCGGAAGTGCGCATGAACTATCTGGCATCACCACCATTGGTAGTGGCGTATGCCATCGCTGGCACCACCAATATCGATCTTACGACTGAGGCACTCGGCACCGGCTCGGACGGCAAGCCGGTGTATTTGCGCGATATTTGGCCCAGCAATCAAGAAATTGCCGACACTATTGCCGGAAATCTGAGCGCCGATATGTTCAAGTCCAGCTACGCCACCGTGTTTTCTGGCGACGAGCGCTGGCAGTCGGTGCCGGTGGTGGAAAGCGATCTGTATGCCTGGGACGATCTGTCCACTTACGTGCAAAACCCGCCGTATTTTGCTGGCATGAGTTTAACCACAAAGCCCGTACACGACGTCAAAGCTGCACGTGTGTTGGCGCTGTTGGGGGATTCGATTACCACCGACCACATCAGCCCAGCCGGTGATTTTAAGCCCACCACACCTGCCGGTAAATACCTGACCGAACGCGGCGTTACCTATAGCGACTTCAACAGCTACGGATCGCGCCGAGGTAATCACGAAATCATGATGCGCGGCACCTTCGCCAATATCCGCCTGAAAAACCAATTGGCACCCGGCACCGAAGGCGGCTACACCACCTACTTCCCGACCAATGAAGTCACCAGCATTTACGACGCCGCGATGCAGTTCCAAGCCTCCGGCACGCCGTTAATTGTGCTGGCCGGTAAAGAATACGGCACCGGCTCCAGCCGCGATTGGGCCGCCAAAGGCACCATGCTATTGGGTGTAAAAATCGTCATCGCGGAAAGCTTCGAGCGCATCCACCGCAGCAATCTGTGCGGCATGGGCATCGTGCCGTGCAAGTATTTAGACGGCCAAAATGCTGCCAGTTTAGGCCTAAGCGGGCGCGAGACTTTTGACTTCACTGGTATCGGTGATGGCACTGGCAAGCGCCTGGCTGTGGTTGCTACTGCGGAAGACGGCTCGAAGAAAGAGTTCGAAGTGCGCGTGCTGCTGGAAACGCCGAAAGAAGTTGAGTACTACCGGCATGGTGGTATTTTGCAGTATGTTTTGAGGCAGTTGGCGGGTGCGAAGGCTTAGCCTGAAATTCAGAAGCCCCAGCAACTGCTGGGGTTTTCTATAGGTCAGCAGAAAATCGATAGCTCTAAATGATGACAAGGAATAAAAAGGTGCAGCCTGAAAAAATCTCTTTGACGTTGCTGGACTTCGACCCTGAAAACCCACGCTTTCTTGCCGCTGAAATCTCCAATGATGATGCAATTCAACGCATGATGGAGCAAGAGAATTTAGACGAACTTGTCGGCTCTATTGGAAATCAAGGTTTCTTTCCGGGAGAGCCCTTATTGGTTTTGCGCAATCCAAATGCCCCTGATCGTTATATCGTTGTTGAGGGCAACCGCCGACTCGCGGCATTGCGCGCTTTATCCGGCGCCATTCCACGGAATCAGTTGACAAATTCGGTCGCCCAACTTGTCTCACAAGCCCAAAACAAGCCAACAGAGGTGGATTGCTTCGTCTTTCAAGCGCGCCGGGACATCCTGAAGTACTTAGGGTTTCGTCATATTTCTGGGCCTAAGCGCTGGGATCCTTTGGCGAAAGCGCGCTATCTGGCAGATCTAATCCGCAGTTTTTATTATGATTTGGCAATAGATGCGCAGCTCAAAGCAGTTGCCCGCGATATTGGTAGCAAAACCGATTACGTCGCAAAGTTGCTTACTGCACTCAATTTGTATGATCGCGCCAAGACAAAGAATTTTTATGGTTTGCAACGAGTGAATGAAAATGACGTCAAGTTTTCCTTGCTAACTACAGCGTTGTCATACTCCAATATTGTCGCGTTTCTGAATTTGTCTAGCCCTAGCGTAATCAACATCAGCCAAGTCGATGATGCGCGCGTAAAAGAACTGCTCGGCTGGATGTTTGCACAAGATCAAAGCGGCGACACCGTGTTGGGCGAATCTCGGGAACTCAAGCGATTGGCTGCCATTGTTGCCTCGCCGCGCGCCGTTGCAGAGCTGAAAAAGACACTAAGCCTAGAACAAGCCTATGTTTTTACTAGTGGCCCTGCTGAAGCATTCAACAAACTATTGGGAGAAATTGAAGCAAATATTGCGAGCAGCATCGGCCTGTTGGCTGGCGATTTCTATCCTGATGAAGGCCATCTTTCTTCTGCCAAACGGATACTTGACAATTCAGAAAACCTTGGCTTTTTGATTCAGAAAGCCATAGCGCGGGGGAAGCGCGAAATCCAGCAAGAAGCGGCTAATTCCGATGCTTGAGCCATTGTTTGTGGGGCTCGATAAACTTCCAAGGCATGCTTACCCATTTCTCTGGGCCGACTACATAGAGCTGCTCTGTCTTTGTAGCCAAAATGGCCTGTATGCGAAAGGAAATCTTCAGGAACAAGAGCAAGAAGCTGAAGATGTGCAAAGTGATACCGAGGACGATTTCGAGTCTACAAGTGATATCACCAGCGCAGAGAGCGATGACCAAATTGCCGCTCGTTGGGATGACATCAAGACCAGGCTAGCTGCTCGCCAGATAGGGTTCCCAGTGTGGCCCTTTGAACTAGACGGTGACGTATTACGGCTAAAACTTGATCACGAATGTGCTGAGCATAGGTTGTACGTTTCCTTGTTGATCGCTTCGTCGCTGCGGTTATGCAACCCAAAACGCGCCAAAGAAGTTACGGATGCATTTGAAGAAATTTCATTTCACTGGTTGCGCCAATCTTTAACGCCGCAGTGGCAAGTTAGCCCGTTTGGCGCACATCAAAAGTTACCCGGCGCCTATACAGGAACGCTTCGCGCCAAACTTGAAAAGTTAGCTAAAGATATTGATGGTCTTTTGGTCAAAGACGCTTCTGAGTATGATCCAAAGGACACAGGCGACGGTGGAATCGATTTGGTTGCGTGGCAAATGATGGGAGATAAGCGGGGATGCACCCAGATCATTTTTGGTCAATGTGCCTGTTCGCCTACCGATTGGGAGAGCAAGCAGTTGGATGTGACACCCTCAAAAATCGAATCGCACATTCTCCCGCAACACCCAGGTGCTGCTTACTGCTTCCTTCCGCACGATTTGTACGAAAATAACGCCCGTTGGAGTCGTGCTGCGCATGTTAATCGAACAGTCTTAATTGATCGGCGCAGACTCTTGCATTTGTTCGCTGAGCAAAAAAGTAGCGTTAATTTGCCCATTTGGCCGTTTCTAGTAGAAGCGGCAGCTCAGGTTACAGAACTAGCAAATTAGTTCCAAATATTCGGAAGCGCGCGCGCCACTGCTTCAAAAAGCGGTGGCGGTACGGCATTGCCGACGACTTTGTAGCGCATATCCAGCGTTCCTGTGGACGTGTTTGGAAAAACAAAGTCGTTTGAAAATCCCTGCAATCGTGCCGCCTCCCTGTAACTGAAGCGCCGAGCAGGCGCATCCGACTCAAACTCCCAAACGTTGTGCTCGCGCTTAATCAGTGCTGGACTTACGGGATGCAGCGGCATGTGGCGCGGGTTTGCCACAATGGTTTTGGATGCGTCGCCCCAGTTTTGACGCCGGTTACGCGACATGTAGTACCAATGGAATTCCCGCGCGTAAAATTCTCCGTCTGGCCAGATTGGCAAATCACCGATGGCCTCTTTGATACTCTTAAACCGTCGATCAAATCCGACACCATGTGTGGCTTTAGGAAATTCATACCCAACGTCAAAATCGTCGCGAATCCCCACGATAAAAATACGTTTGCGTTCTTGTGCAACACCATAATGGGCCGAATTCAGAACCGCAGCTTTCACTTTGTAACCAGCGTCGCTGAAAGTCTTCAACTGATCTTGGAGCAGATGATTAAAATTAGCGCGGATCATTCCCGAAACGTTTTCAACGATGAAGGCTTTAGGACGAACTTTGCGCAAAGCGCGTGCAAACTCCAAATAAAGTTTATTTATGCTCGCAGCCGGATTTCGCAACCCGCCTTGACTAAAGCCCTGACATGGATAGCAACCGATCAATAACTGAGCTTTAGGAAAATTCCCTAGCCGTGATACATCGTCGAGTACGTAATCTGTTGCCGGGTGATTGGCAATGTATACATCACGTGCGTAGGGCAGTACGTCGTTAGCCATGAGCACTGAAAATCCTGCTTGGATTACGCCAGCATCGCTACCACCACAGCCAGAAAATAATGAGATAGCTTCCATTGCAACCAAGTTTTTATCCAATCAGTGATTCTATCGTGGCATGTTTGAACCAACCACACCAAAGCAACTGCCAACCGCTTACACCATTTTTAGGTAGCATCGCAGGATCGCTCTACACGGAAAATCGCAATGCTTAATCCCGCCTCTATCACCCTGGCGCGCGGCCAGGCTGATTATTGTTTGTTGACTAAATTTGGTAACCGCCACGGTTTGATTGCGGGTGCGACCGGCACTGGCAAGTCGGTGTCGCTGCAAGTGCTTGCTGAGGGTTTTTCGGCGCGCGGTGTGCCGGTATTTATGGCGGATGTGAAGGGGGATTTGGTCGGCATGAGTCAGGCCGCACTTGTGTCGGAAAAGCTCACGAAACGGCTGAGCTTATTAGGTGTTGACGGCTATACACCCTCGGCAAGCCCGGTGGTGTTTTGGGATATCTTTGGCAAAAGCGGGCATGCGCTGCGCACCACTATTTCTGAGATGGGGCCGATTTTGCTGGCGCGCGTGTTGGAGCTTAATGACACCCAGGAAGGCGTGCTCAACGTGGTGTTTCGCGTTGCGGATGACGAAGGTTTGCTGCTATTGGATTTGGCCGATTTGCGCGCGATGCTGAACTTTGTTTCGGAAAATGCGAAGGCAATTTCGGCGCAATATGGCTTGGTTTCGCCGCAATCGGTGGCGGCAATTCAGCGCTCGCTATTGTCGCTTGAGGATGCGGGCGGCGCGCAGTTTTTTGGCGAACCCGCGTTTGAGTTGCGTGATCTGTTCGCGATCGCGCCCGATGGCCGGGGCGTAGTCAATATCATGGCCGCCGATCAGCTGATCTTGAAGCCTAAGCTGTATTCCACCTTTCTGCTGTGGTTATTGTCTGAGCTATTCGAGCAATTGCCGGAAGTGGGGGATTTGGACAAGCCGCGCATGGTGTTTTTCTTTGATGAAGCGCATTTACTATTCACTGATGCGCCGCCCGCTCTGGTGCAGCGCGTCGAGCAAGTAGTGCGCTTGATCCGTTCCAAAGGCGTCGGCGTTTACTTTATCAGCCAAAACCCGGATGACGTGCCTGACACGATCCTGGGCCAGCTTGGCAATCGCATTCAGCATGCGTTGCGTGCGTTTACGCCGCGCGATCAGAAATCAGTGCGGGTAGCGGCGGAAACCTTCGTCACCAATCCGGCGCTTGATACGGCTAGCGTCATCACGCAATTGGGCGTTGGCGAGGCCTTGGTGAGCTTTTTGAATGACGCTGGTGTGCCGGGCATGGTTGAGCGCGCCTACATCATGCCGCCTAGTTCGCGTATTGGCGCAATCAGCGAGCCGGAGCGCCAGCAAGTTTTGGCACAAAGCCCGATTGCCGGCAAGTATGAAACGGCGATTGATCGTGAAAGTGCGTCTGAGGTACTCAAACAGCGGTTAGAGCAGCCGGAACCGGCGCCGGAAGCGGTGACGCCCGTCGCCAATTCAGGCGGCTGGTCGTTGAGTTGGCCCTGGGGTGATAAGCCAGCGGCTCCCCAACCGCCACCGCTGCCTGCCTCTCGTACTAGAACTGCGTCCGCACCACGCCCGCCCGCCGCACCACGTGCACCCGTCGCACCACGCGCCAGCCAACGCCAGAGCGTGACCGAGACTTTTGCCAAAAGCGTAGTGCGCACCGTGGGCTCGCGTTTGGGGCAGCAAATGATTCGTGGTTTGTTTGGCGCGTTAATTCGTGGGCGCTAGCTTTTGTAAAGAAGCCAAACACTTACAAACTCGTAATTACACGTGCATTGATTTCTTGATCCGCCAGTTTTAACCAGTCCATCGGCACTACACCTTGAACCCGTATCGATTGGCCAGGGCGGATTGATTTCGTTGCGGCGGCGTTGGAGTACACCAAAACCTTCACGCCATCGCTGCCGGTTAACCAAAATAAGCCCGGCTCTACAAAGTTGCCGACTTGGCCTTCCAATGTTTGCGGCTCAAGGCTGCTCATATCGACGGCGGCATAGGTGTTGGTGCTGACTAGGCAAAGTGCAACTAAAATGGCGTTAACTAGCGTGTTCATAGGGTTTCCTTTGATTTAATGGCATCGAATTGCGCCTGTTTGCGGCGCTTGGCGCAATCTCGTTGCGCTAGGAATAGGCTAGATGCCCATTGGCCGCTCAAATACCTGCCTTTAGATAGGTATCCACCAAAAACCCTAATTTTTGTGCTGATCCTGCCCCGTTTCAACAGACATTTAGCTAAGCGAGCGCTTGACTTCAAATACGTCCGGGCTGAGATAGCCCAAACGCGAATCTAGCCGGGCTCAGTTGTAGTGCACCTTGAAGCCTAAATTCCGATTTATGCCTGCGCATCCCGGCCGAGCGCCGCCGTCAACCGCGCCAGCCCCTCCGAAATCGACACCTTGGCGCGATAGCCTAAGTCACGTTTTGCCGCGCTGAGGTCAAACCAATGCGCGGTGCTCAGTTGCGAGACGACAAAACGGGTCAGTAAAGGTTCGCCTTGCAGTGGCAGCACGCTATAGGTCAGCTCCATTAGTGCGCCCACGGCGTAGGCAATCGCGGTGGGAATATGCTGATTGCAGGGCGGTAAACCGGCGCAGGCGATCAATCGATTCACGATCTGTTTTACCGGCAAGGGTTCGTCGTTGCTTAAAAAATAGGCTTTTCCAGCGCAAGCGGCACCCGGTTTTAGTCGATCCAGCGCGGCTAGATGCGCGCGTGCGGCGTTATCGATATAAATCGTATCGAGTAAATTTTCGCCGTCGCCAACGAAGCGCAGCTTACCCGCTTTCGCACGCGCGATCAGGCGCGGCAGCAGATGATTATCCCCAGGACCCCAAATCAGGTGTGGGCGCAGCGCGCAGGTGGACAGCGCCGCACTATTGGCGCGCAGCACTTCGCGTTCCGCGATGGCTTTGGTGGCGGGATAATGTGCGTGAAAATGTTCCGGTATCGGTGCGGATTCGTCGACGCCCGCCAAGTCACCCCCGGCATGCGCAACGCTGGGCGTGGAGGTATAAACCAGGCGCGTGATGCCGTGCTTTTCGCAGGCTGCCAACACGTTGCGGGTTGCCAGTACGTTCGCGGAAAAATAGCTCTCGTAACTGCCCCAATGTCCGGCTTTGGCGGCCACATGAATAACGCCGTCGCAAGTTATTGCAGCGCGTTTTGCGATTTCCGGGTCGGCTAGATCGCCCTGGAATAATTCGGCACCCAGGCTGACTAACTCGGGTGCGGCGCTGCGCTGAACCGCCACCACTTGATCGCCACGCGCCAGCAACAGGCGTGCAATCGCGCCACCTAAAAACCCGCCCGCACCCGTCACCAATACCCGCATAACTCAGCGAGCTTTTTCTAAATCGGCGAGAAGTGCCGCTAGAAACCGTGCTGCTTCGCCACCGGTGCAGGCGCGGTGATCAAAGGTGAGTGACAGCGGCAAAATGCGCTGCGCCGCAATTGCGCCCAAGACAGGAATGGCGGCGATGCGGGCACGGCCAGCGGCCAAAATGGCGACGCAGGGTGGTGCCACAATCGGAGTTGCGTAGCGGCCGGCATAGACGCCAAAATTGCTCAACATTAAGGTGTAGCCGGAAAGCTCGGCGGCGGATAGTGCGCGTGCCAATACTTGCACGCGCAAACGGCTGACTTCGGCGCGTACGGCGGCGGTATCGCGCAGCTGCGCATCGCGTAAATTCGCGACAAATAAGCCTTCTTCGCTATCAATTGCAATGCCAATGTGCACGCTCTTGTGCAGCGTGCGCGTGGCGTTAGCGCCGTCAAACCAGGCGTTCAGGGCAGGCTCGGCGCGCGCCGCTGCCACCAGCGCGCGTACTAGGCGCGCGGTTAAATCTTGGTCTGCCTGCCACGCTTGAATATTTGCGTCCTCCATCAACGTCGTGGGCACTACCTGCGTATGCGCCTGTGCCATGGCACGCGCCATCGTGCGGCGCATGCCGCGCAGTGTTTCAGCGGTGTCGAGTTGCGCTAGTGCTGCCGGCACTTTATTGACCTGATTCGCACTAGCGGCGGGCAATTCACCCAAACTGCCAGGCGAAATTATTGCCTCTGCGGCGCGTTTGACGTCCGCCATCGTGATGATGCCGTGCTCGCCACTGGGCTTTATCCGCGCCAAATCCACACCGAGTTTTTTCGCCATGGCGCGTACCGCTGGCACCGCTTTCACGCCACCGGAGTTAAGCGTGGCTTCTTGCTGCACGTGCGAACCAATCGCGACCGCGCCGACGACGCTGCCGGCGTCATCCGCCGCATCGTCTGCCGCCAGATCGTCTGCCGGTGCAGGCGCATCGGGCATTGCTGGCGCAGCACCGTGCGTATGGCCGGTCGCGTGCCCTTCGGCGCGCTGCGGGCCATCGTCGAGCGCAAATTCCGCGAGCGGGTGCCCGGTTTCAATCACATCGCCGGCGTTGCCAAAAATTTTGATCAAGATGCCGCTGCAGGGCGCAGGTAGGTCAACCACGGCTTTTGCAGTTTCCATACTGACCAGCGGGCCATCCAAGCTCACCTTGGTGCCGACGGCAACCGCCCAGGCAACGATTTCAGCATCGGGCAAGCCTTCACCCAAATCGGGCAGGCGAAATATTTTGTGCTCGGCCATGGCTTGCTCCTGCATGAATCAATTTGATTTCGAGGCGGCGTAAGCAAAACGCCACACAAATTTGAAAGCGTGGATGTTGGCACCAACACCGGCGTTGCGGTTAACCTCCGCCATCTATTTTTTATATCACGGCCATGACATCTACTCGTCCAGAGCTTTTTGCCGCGTTACCGGGCACGGCAATCCAAATTTCCGACACAGAAACGCTGTTTATGGCGCAAATTTATGGCAGCGACCATGCGTCTGGCAGCGTGGATAACCGCCATGTTATGACGCTGGATGTGCACGCCGCCTTTGTTGAATGCGCGCCCTTTGCCACGCTAGCCGAGCATGCACAGTATTTAAGTGAGCGTTTTCCAAGCTTGGCGATGGCGAATATTGAACGGGTGCTCAGCAATCTGTGTCAGCGTGGCTTGATGCAAAGCGAAAGCGCCTTGCGCGCGCGCTTGAGCGATGCCCCAGCGCCGGCGCATGCACCGCTTTCTGGCTTGGCAATTATTAGCGCTGGGCACCCGGCGTCGCTGGAAGCGCTGCTGGCAAGCGCGAATGAAACCGCCCCCGTGCGGGATCGCAGTTTCGCATTATTTGATTTGTCGGAAGCGGCTGAGCATCGCGCGCGCAAAGTCGAGTTAATGGCAGAGTTTGGCCGACGTACCGGGCAGCGGGTGATTTTGTTGGATCAAAAGCGCGAGCGTTGGTTGGCGGATCGCATTCAACAAATGCCAGAGCACGCCGCTGGCTTAAACTTGCTGTTCGGCAAGGCCGCGAGCGCGCGTGCACGGGCACTCAACACCATCGCAGTGAGTTACGTCGGTGAACGCGTACTCATCGTAGATGACACCGCGCGCTTGCGCACCTATGAACCTGATCTTGCGCGCACGCCGGAAGGCGGTGTGATCCATCTGGCGCAAGCACCGCAGCGGCGCGCGCAAATATTTGCCAGCACCGAGGCGGCTTTTGCTAGTGTCCAGCGTGGTCCTAATTTATGGCAACTAGCCGAGAATGTGCTCGGCAAGAGCATGCGCCAGTTGCTCAGTAGCACCGACTTCACTGGCCGAAATTTGGATGAATTTGACGGCTACGAGCATGCACGGGTAGCGCGCATGGGCTTGGGTGTGTTGGGCAGCAGCGATACTACCCATAGTTTTTGGGGCTTTACCCTGGATACCGCAGGCCAAGCCGCACTGAAAACGCGTGATGAAGTGCAGTTCGCGCTCGCGGGTGACGCAGTGTTACTTTGCCCGAACCACGCAACTCTTGCCCCAGCGATAGGCATCGCAGCGAGTGCGTTGGATCTAAGCGGTGCGCACGGCTTTGCTTTTGGTGACATGGATGGCGCCGACCGCACGCTCGCCGCGCTCAGCCGATTCTGCGACCCAGGTGCGATGGAGCTGAGTTTGGCGATCGCTCTGGAACGTCGCGGCTCGCCACAGCCGCGCAGCAGCGTTAACCGCGAGGCATTGCAAATTGGCGCAGCGCGCTTCCTGGCGGATCAAGTCAATCAGTGGCAAACACTGTGTTTTGCTGCTGAGCCTGCCGCGCGCTGGCGTTGGCTGGCAATTCAGTGCTTGGATTTGGCGGAGGCATCAGCAAGTGATCGCGAGGCCATTTTGCAGCGCTACAGCACGGCCAAACGCGCGGAGCTATTGAGTGAGTTGCAGCAGCTTTTAGTCGCAGCCGGTACCAGCCCGAGCGAAGCTTGGCGGCACGAATTACTGGGCGTTATTCAGGCGCAGGCCGATGGCATGATGCAGTCAAATGCGCCGAATTTGTCAGGGTTTGCGCGCGAACTGAGTGCGGGCGATGGACTGTCGCAACAGCTGCGGCAATTGGCGTCGGCGGCACTGGCGTGGGGCGCGCTTTGGGAAAATGCGCGCGCGTGTCGTTTAAGCTAACAGGCCGCTGATGAAACAAAAGCAGGATTTGCAGCCGATTTCTGCCATCTGCCCCTGTGGCGGTGGCGGTGGCGATTACAGCCAATGCTGCGAGCCTTTGCACCAAGGCGCAGTTGCAGCGACACCCGAAGCGTTGATGCGATCCCGCTACAGCGCTTACGTCAAAAATCTGGAGCAATACTTGCGGGAAAGTTGGCACCCAAGCACCTGCCCAGAGGATATTCAACTAGATCCTGATTGCGTTTGGCTGGGGCTTGAGGTCAAAAGCACCAGCGTCAGCAGCGATCAAAACACTGGAATGGTGCAATTTGTCGCGCGCTATCGGATTAAGGGTGCCAGTGCTGTGCGCATAACCGAAAACAGCGAATTCGTTCGCTTTGATAGTCGTTGGGTCTATTTGCGCGGCTAGCTCGCGGCGCTAAACACTCTGCAATGCGGAAAAGGCTGTTTTGAGCCCAAAAACGCATTGTGTATAACAGAAAACTTAGTTGGTGGGCACAACAGGGATCGAACCTGTGACCCCTACCATGTCAAGGTAGTGCTCTACCGCTGAGCTATGCGCCCCAACTGAGCCGTGAACATTAACAGCGCGTTTGTGTTTCCACAAGTTCTAGCAAGCAAACTAGTAAATTCGCTTCAGCTTTGTTGTGCTTAGCGGCTATGATCCGGCCTCTTTTATAACTATCGGGCCTCAATCGTGTGGGAAATTTTACGCGCAGGCGGTTTAATTATGATTCCGCTCAGTTTAATGAGCGTGCTCAGCATCGCCATCATCGCTGAGCGGTTTTGGGCCTTGCGTCGCGCGGCTATTTTGCCGCCCGCGCTCGGCCCGCAAGTGCGCCAGTATGCGAAAACGCATCGCCTTGAAGCCGCTCAGCTGCAAGAGTTGCAAGAAAATTCGCCCTTGGGCGCGGTGTTGGCGACGGTACTTGCGAACCGCAGTCGATCACGCGACGTCATTCGTCAGAAAGTGGAAGATGCGGGGCGTCAAGCGGTGCACGAAATGCATCGCTTTTTAAACTCCTTGGGCACCATCGCGATCATCTCGCCACTGATGGGGCTTTTGGGCACGGTGTTCGGCCTGATCAAAATGTTCATGGTCATCACCAGCGTCGGCATTGGCGACGCGAATCGTTTGGCCGGTGGTATCGGTGAAGCGCTTATCGCAACCGCGTCTGGTTTGGTTGTCGCCATTATCGCGTACGTATTTCACCGGTTTCTGCGCGGCAAGGTGCAAAATTTGGCGATTGAGCTAGAGCGCGAAGCCAGCGATTTGATTGACGCGCTGGAAGCGCCAGCACCCAATCCGGCGCCAGCGACTGCCACCGCTCGACCTGCGCTAGCGACGCGCTGAGCGATGAAATTCACTGACGACACGTCACTCGACGAGCCAGAGATCAACGTTATATCGCTGATTGATGTGATTTTAGTGCTGCTGATTTTCTTTATGGCGACTGCGACGTTTGAACAGCAGTCACGCTTAAAAGTCAATTTGCCGCAAGCATCCAATGCCAGCACAGAAAAGGATAAAGGTGAAAGTTTACTGGTGCAGATCAATGCCGAGGGGCGTTTTTTTGTCGGCAATAGCGAAGTCGTTAACGAACGCTTAGAAACTTTGAAGGCCGCAATTGTCGCCACGGCGGGCGAAAAGCGCGATCAACGCGTGGTGCTGCGCGCTGATGGCCGCACACCGCACCAGAGCGTGATCACCGCGATGGACGCATTAAGTCAGCTGGGCTTCGTGAATCTTTCTATTGCAACAATTCGGCGCGAGGAAAAAAAATAGCGTGTTGATTACAACGCGCTATTAGGCAAGGTTAACCCGACCACCGATGTGGGTCAGCAGTGCTAATTAACCGCCGGTTGTACCTTCTTTATTTTCACCCATAGCCGACTCGGTGACTTTGTTCAGCGCATCAATGCTGTCTTTGCTGTACCAGCGGCCATCTGATTTGACCATCTGAGTTTCTGAACTCATAGGCTGGCCCAGAAAGGTCATGCTGGTTCTTACCACGGCAGTATCCCCTGACATGCTGACTTGCTCAGCTTTGAGTGAGGTGAACATTTCGTCCATATTCAAATCATACGCATTGAACGCGCGTTTCATCGAACCAAATAGCACGCCGCCTTTGCCAAGCATTTGATCAAATGACAGTGCTTGTAATTGATCCAAAGTTGTAACCTTGGTCGAACGCACGCCGGTGGCCAGTTCGGTGAGGGCTTTACGTAGACGATTGGGGTCAGTGAAATCGGTCTTCATCGCCCACGATTGTAGGGCCCCTACCATTTCGGTCGCTTGTTTCTTCTGTGCTTGCGAAAGGTCGGCATTTGCAGAAATCGACTGTTGTGCGATACCGATACCCATCGGAATATACATCGCCATTTGTGGCTTGAGCGCTGCCATTTCAGGTTCGGCGATTGCCATCAGTTCATCAATGGCACCGGGTGCAATCAACTTGGCAATACCGTCGGCAAATTCCTTGCGGTCACTTTCGGTAATGGGCTCTTTGCGCTTAGTTTCCCAAGATTCGACCATTTTTTTCATTTGCGCGGCAGGCATCGCTAAGCTAATCATGCCTTTCAGGTCATTGATTTTTGCTAAGTGCGCCAATTCCATGCTGACCTGGGCTGGGCCCATGCTGCTAGTGGACACGGCGGCGGCGACTTGCGCAACTTTCGGGGCTGCAATTGAGCCGGTGGCTTTTGCGGTTGCGGCTGGCTCATCGCCACACGCGCCCAGGTTGAGCGCTAAGACTACGCCTAAAGCCAGGGAAAGTTTGTTTTTTAACATAGCGAAATCCTTTGTGAGTGGTGCGTTGAGTACACTCAGTGACTCTAGGCCAGCGATTCTTGCCCTGCAAGCGCAAGAACTTGGGCGTTAGCTTACTTGTACCGGCCCGATTCAGTGTTAGACAACATTCTGATAAAAAGCGTATGTGGGCTATTCTTAAAACTGCATCCTGTTTCGCCCGCAATCCACCTGCTTCATCCACCCCTCCGAGCTTGCCCAAATGCTTTTTCCCCAATCTGAGCGCGCAGCCGAACTGTATGCGCAAGTCGCTGCATTTATGGCCCAGCACGTACTTCCTGCCGAGGCCGAACTCGCCGCATTCATCCAAGCGCCGAATCCCCGCTGGGCGGTTGCGCCCCTGATGGAGTCGTTAAAAACCCGGGCCAAAGCGGCGGGCTTGTGGAATCTTTTTTTAGGCTCCGCGTCTGGCTTAAGCAATCTGGACTATGCACCGATGGCGGAACTTATGGGCCATAGCCTATTTGGGCCGGAAGCATTTAATTGCGCCGCGCCCGACACTGGCAATATGGAAGTACTGCACTTATTCGGCACGGATGCGCAAAAAGAGCAGTGGTTAGAGCCTTTGCTGGCAGGCGATATTCGCTCTGCATTTGCAATGACTGAACCGGATGTTGCTTCCTCAGACGCCACGAATATTGCCCTGACTATGCAGCCTGAAGGTGATAATTATCGCGTCAGCGGTAAAAAGTGGTGGACCAGCGGCGCCCTTGATCCGCGCTGTAAAATCATGATTGTGATGGGGCAAACCAACCCGGAAGCGCATGCACACCAGCGGCAATCGATGCTGCTCGTGCCGATGGACACTCCCGGTGTACGCATTGTTCGGCCACTGACGGTGTTTGGCTTTGATGACGCGCCGCACGGGCATGCCGAAGTACATTTCAATGACGTTGTTGTGCCCAAAACCAACTTGCTGCTGGGTGAAGGCCGAGGCTTCGAAATTGCGCAGGCCCGGCTTGGGCCGGGCCGCATCCACCATTGCATGCGTTTGATTGGCTTGGCGGAGCGTGCGCTGGCATTGGCGGTGCGCCGCGCCCGCAGCCGCATCGCGTTTGGCAAACCGCTATCTGTGCTTGGCATGGCGCAAGAAGCGATTGCGCGTTCCCGCTGCGAAATTGATCAAGCGCGTTTGTTGACCTTGCACGCCGCAGCGATGATCGATGCGGGCGGCGCAAAGCTGGCGAAAAAGGAAATTGCAATGATTAAAATTGTCGCGCCCTCGATGGCTTGCAAGGTGATTGATCGTGCGATTCAAATTCATGGGGGCATGGGCGTTAGCCAAGACACCTTCTTAGCGCACGCCTACGCCGCCGCACGCTCATTGCGTTTGGCGGACGGCCCGGATGAGGTGCATTTGGTTAGTTTGGCGAAAGCCGAATTGGGAGCCTAGATTTATTTCGCTTCGGCAAAACGAACTACCAGCGACTGAGTGGCAACTTTTTGTTGCCCGTTTTTTGTGGCTTAAAAGCGATTTTGCCACCAGCCTTCGGTATGCTCAGACAACCTTTGGAATTTTTGGCTGACCAGAATGAAAGCTTTCGCCTTAATTGCGTTTGCGCTGATGAACGCGACGACACTGTACGCTGCTGAACTATATTCCGGCTATGAAGGCACCGCTTT
>JANNYA010000087.1:0-6377 GCA_031409855.1 Rhodanobacteraceae bacterium
CAAATTTCTCTTTCGCCATTGGTTACCCTCAAGCCTTGCGGGTTTTGCTTTACTTGCTCTGTTGGCGCTGATGCTGCAATTGGTGTTGCGTGATGCAGCACTTACGCAAGCCCGTGAACAAGCGTTTTTGGCGCGCGATCTTGCCACCAAGGAGCGCGATAAAGCGCAAAACCTCAATGCTTTTTTGATCGATTTATTTCGAGCGGCCAGCCCAACCGCAAGCAATAAGAAAGACCTTTCCAGCATTGTCTTGGATGCAATCCAGCTACAAATTTCACGGCAACAGTATGTTGAGGATCCAAGTGCGGCCTTTGCGCTGGCTAAAGCGGCGTTGGGTTTGGGCGAAATGGCCCAGGCAAAGCGCCTTTTGACAGTGTTGACCGAGCAGCAAACGCTTTACTCGGCGGATGAACGACGCCAACTGCTGCTTTTGCAGGCGAATTTGGCGAATATCGAGGCGGACTTTTCGCGTCTAAAAAGTATCAACACACTATTGGCGAAAGATATTCGCCAAGCAAGTACACAGCAGCAAATTATTTTTATCGGCTATGTCGGGCAAACGCTGGTGGATACCGACCCGCAGCGGGTTTTGGCATTTACCGCGCTTGCGCCGCTTCCCGCCTCGCTCATACGTTTGCGCGCGCGTGCCTACACGAGTTTAAAAGACTTTTCCGGTGCGATTGCGATGCTGGCGGCGGCGCGTGTACGCACGGACTTAACTGCGGTCGAGCATTTGTCGATTTTACAAAGCCTGACTTTGGCGTATTTGGCCAATAAAGAGGACGCCAAGGCGCTAATCATCAGCGATGAAATGGTGACCGTGGCCGGGGCAAATTTAGGCGAAGAAAATTTGCGTCTACTGCCCTTTTGGAACACGCGAGCAAAAGCCTTGAATCAAAACGGCCGACAATTTCAGTCGCTCAAAATTTACGACGAATTGCTGAAATGGCGCAGCCTGAGCGATAAAGTGCGTTTTGTCCTGCGCATGAACCGTATGCTAGCGGGTACTAGCCAAGTCGAAATCGACGCACAATCGAAAAAACTGGCGTGGGAATTTTGGCGCGCGCGCGCCACCTTGAACGCGACTTCAAGAGCGTACGCAAAAATTGCGCTGTTGCGGGTGTTGAGTACCGAGCAAAAGATGCTGCAAGCACGAACTATTGCGTCAATGCCGGATGTTACTGACGAACTTGAGGAGCCGGTAATCACGGAGCTAAGCATTTGGCTTGCTGCGCTGACGCCGAATACGCTGGCGCACGCGGATGCCGTGCGTTGGCAGGTGCAGCTAGCCGCCGTTGATAGCCGCGACTTGCATTTGCGCGCGATCGTGCAGCGCTTAGCAGGTGCGAGTGCCGCGAACCCGACTATTGCGCCAGTGTTACCGTTGCGCTGGTAGCACCTTGTATTATTATGAATGCAATATAAACAACCTATTTTTTGGCTGATACGAAAAAATAGTGCATGACGTTCTGGGGAATGCACACACCCCAATAAGGAACGATTATGAAAACGCTTTTCGCTATGTTAATTTTACTTTCGTCTTTTGCCAACGCCGACTGCGATCTGATCGAAGACCCGCCAATTTCTGAAGTCAACTGCAATCTAGACTCGGGTTACCTGCCTTCTGGCAGCGAATGGACTCGACTTTACTATAACCCCACAACCAGCGGACTCAACAGCACCGGCAGCATGAGCGCAGCGGCGAGTGTGGTTATGAGCGCTAACGACGCATTGATCGCTAAAGTTGAGGCCAGCGCGCCGATGCTAGATCGTGCCTCGGTGAGTGCCGGCACCGACGCCAGCGCTTGGATTGATGTTGTACTGCATCGCAGCAGCGCAGGCGCAAACACTATTGAATTAATTGCTTATCGCTACGTCGCCGGTAAATTAGTGGTGCAAGGTTCGGTGTCGACAGCGGCCTTGGGTAGTTCGGCGACGACCGAATTCGGCATTGACTACAGCTACACCATGGGCGCGGGTGTGACCGTACACATTCGCGCCGCAGGCACGAACCAAATTGCCGCCGCGTTAAGCGTCGCGGAGTTCGGCCAAACTTTGCCTTCATTAAAATTGCGTCGCGGCACTCAGCCAGCGGATTCGGGCGTACTGTCGGCAAATTTCACGCAACACACGATTAACTGAGAGTCGTCAGTCGAAACCCACCCAGGAAGTGGGTAAATAGGCGACGCAACAACTCGTTACATTCTAAATTAAATCGCGGAAAGCCCTTAGTTACGGGCTTTCAGTTAAAAAATTCGCAGAGTTCGACAGATTTTTCGCTGCCGAGATCAAAGTGCGTGATACGTTTTTCCGACAGATGGCGTTTACCGGGATGTACCCGCTTTATGTTGAGAATACGCCATGGCCAATCTTGCCCATTTAATTACTTCAGCCTTGCCTGGCACCTTGACGGTGGGCCAAATTTCTAAAGATGATGATGAAGGGAGCGATTTGCCAGAGGCCGCTTCAGAAGCCTTGCTCGCGAAAACCAAGACGAAAAAGCGCCACAACAGTGCGTTACTGCCAAGATCGCAGCCACGAATCACGGATGCGGAACTTACTCAGGCGCGGCCAGCCGCTCGGCTGAAAATTGAAAAGCCGGGCGTCACATCCACGCAGGGTGCTAGCTACGAATCAGGTTGGGTAAGCCTGCAAGCGGACCCAACTAAAACCGGCTTGCACACGCAAGGGCGTTGGCAGGCGGATGTCGAGATCGCAACCAACGCGGCGAGGGTATTGCTGGCACAAATACTTCCCACCCGCGTTGAACACAGTTCTCAAGAATTTGATGCCCGAGCAACGTGCGCTGTGGTTTACGAAAAAATGTGGATTGATATCTTGCTGCATCAAATTGAAAGTGCGGGGTCAAATTTGTGTGCGCTTTCGATGCTTGAGCTTGCCGCTTATCGCATCGTCAACGGCGAGGTAAAGCAGATTAAAAGCGTAAAATCATCACCTATGCCGATGGAAATGATTTCCGTGTTTACCCTCGGGTATCGCCTCAAAAACGGCAATATAAGCATCGACATATGTAGCGAGGTGGATCGACAAACGACGACTAATATCGACGTTGAAAACTTCTGTGAAACATTGCCGATCATAAAACTCAGATCTGGGCGCGCGCTACCAAACGGCATATTTCGCGCAAAATACCGCCAGATTGTTTCCTGGTCGGTCTAAAGCGCATTGCGATCTAGGCGTCTAGCTGCGAAAAACTGCCGCATGAGCTGGGCCGATGCGTCGGCAAACACGCCTTTTTCTACGGATATTCGGTGGCCATGCGCGGGGTCACTTAATAAATCAAAAGCACTGCCGCAGGCACCCGTCTTTGGCTCCGACGCGGCGAAAATAAGCGTATCGACACGCGCATGCACGAGTGCACCGACACACATCGCACACGGCTCCAAAGTACAAATCAGCGTCGCGCCGGTCAGACGATGGTTCGCTAAGCTTTGACCGGAATCGCGCAGCGCCATGATTTCAGCGTGGGCGCTTGGGTCATTGAGCGCGCGGCTTTGGTTAAAGCCACGTCCAATGACCTGGTTTTCCAGCACAACGATCGCGCCGACCGGCACTTCGCCTTGCGCAAACGCACGCTCTGCAAGATCGAGCGCTAAACGCATCCAGTGTTGTTTGAACTCGTTCAAAGCATCCCGGTTTCAAGCTTAGCGACGTCACTCATCATGTCGCGATTCCAGGGCGGGTCGAACGTAAGTTCAACATCGGCTTCATGTACGGTAGGAATTAACTCCAGCACCCGCGTCACATCGTTCGTCAGCGTTTCACCCATGCCACAACCGGGGGCGGTGAGGGTGAGTTTGACTGCGACATTGCGTTTGCCGTCAGCTGTAGGCGTGAGCTGCACGTCATAGACCAAGCCCAATTCCACGATATTGACCGGGATTTCCGGGTCAAAACAGGTTTTCAGCTGCTGCCAGACAACCTTTTCGACATCATCATCGCTGGCGTTTTCCGGTAGCTCCGGTGCTGCCATCGGTTCTTTGCCAATCGCATCCGCGTCATCGTTGGCAATTCGGAATAAATTGCCTTCCACATAGACCGTAAAACTGCCGCCTAAAGCTTGAGTAATATAGCCAATGCTGCCCACCGGCAATTCAACTTCATCGCCCGCTGGCACCAAAATCGCTTTACAGTTGCGCTCAAAACGCACGGGTTCGCTGCTACGGCTATAGCTCATAATTTCTGTGACGTCATAAAATTCAGGCCTAAGTATGCGTTGGCGTGCCTGTGTGTGGAATGAAGCAAGCCCGAAAGCACCATGAATGGGGTGCCATTTAAACTGACGGATCGTCATCCCCGAATGTTTTAGTCGGGGGATCCATCTTGCACTTGCGCAAAGTACAGCTAATTGCAATGGTGCAACGCTAAAACAAGCGCTCTGGATTCCCGCCAAAAGCACGCGGGAATGACGAACTCAGAGTGCCACCTCATTAACCTCGAATCAGCGAAAATTACCGAGATTCCCCGTCAGTTTGAATGGCACCCCCATGAATGTGGCAGCTACTTGCCGAGTGTGTCAGGCTCAGAAATTAAAAGATCGGCTTCATGAAAACACGCTTCCCACACCTACTCAGCCCGCCTCGGCTTGCATTCAAATGATTAGTCGCGCCGAATTCCAACGCCGCCGCAAGCTATTGATGAGCCTAGCGCGTGCGCCAGCGGCCATTATTGTGCCCGCCGCGCCGGCGCGCGTGCGTAGTTTCGATGCGTTTTACGCGTATCGCCAGGACAGTGATTTAGCCTATTTAACCGGTTTTGATGAGCCTGATGCGGTGCTGGTGTTGATTCCAGGGCGGGCGGCGGCGCAAAGTATTTTATTTTGCCGGGAGCGCTCGGCCGAACGCGAACGCTGGGATGGTGAAGTGCTCGGGCCGGAGCGTGCGCCCGCGCTGTTGGGCGTGGACGATGCGTTTCCGATTGAAGATATCGACGATATTTTGCCGAATTTGATTGATGGTCGCGAGCGCGTGTATTACCACTTCGGCCGCGATGCCGAGTTCGACCTGAAAGTGTTGAGCTGGATCAATCGATTACGCGCGCAAACGCCACGCGGCGCACGACCACCGGAAAGCATTATCGCGCTCGGGCATTTATTGGGTGATTTACGCCTGTTTAAAAGCCGGGGCGAATTGAAGCTGATGCGCCAAGCGGTGGCGATTTCAGCATTGGCGCACCAGCAAGTCATGCGCACGGCACGTCCTGGTTTGAGTGAAAACCAAATCGAGGCGGAGCTGATGTATGTTTTCCGTTCGCACAACGCGGTCGCTGCCTATGAGCCGACGGTTGCGGCCGGAAAAAATGCCTGCACGCTGCACTATCGCGGCAATAAAAGCCCGTTAATAGCCGGGGATTTATTATTGGTAGACGCCGGTTGCGAGGTGGCGTGCTACGCCTCAGACATTACCCGAACCATGCCAATTTCAGGCCGCTTCAGTAACGCGCAGCGCGATTTGTACAACGTCGTGTTAAGTGCGCAAGACGCCGGCATTGCCGCAGCCAAAGTAGGTAATGCCTGGCGCGATATTCACGATGCGTCCGTGCGCGAAATCGTGCGAGGTTTGATCGCGCTAAAGTTGCTGAAATCTACGCTGGATAAAGCGATTGCCAGCGGCAGCTATAAAAGCTATTTTCCCCATAAAACTGGGCATTGGCTAGGTTTAGACGTACACGATGTCGGTGATTACCACATTGAAGGCAGCTCCAGAATTCTGGAGCCTGGCATGGTATTAACAGTTGAACCCGGCATTTATATCGCAGCCGACGACCTGCGTGCCAGCAAAGCCCTGCGTGGACTAGCGGTGCGCATTGAAGACGAAGTGGCTACTGCGGAGCTGGGCCCGCAGCTACTAACCGGGGCCGTAGCGCGCTCGGCTGAGGCGATTGAGGAGTTTATGCACCGGTAGCAGCAAAGTTTGCTGCCAACAAACCTAGATCAAAGGTTCAGATACTTCTTGATCTCAGCACCCAGCGCCGCTTCGTTGACCGGCTTAGTAATGAAGGATTTCGCGCCTTGGCGCAAGCCCCATACCCGATCCGTTTCCTGATCTTTCGTGGTTACCAGCAGCACAGGAATGTGCGCCGTGGTTTTTTCGCGACTAATAGAGCGTGTCGCTTGAAAGCCATTTTGATTGGGCATGACCACGTCCATCAAAATTAAATCTGGCAGCTCCCGCTTGGCCGCTTCCACGCCTTTAACGCCATCATCAGCGGTCAAAACGGAGTGCCCTAAATTCTCAACAATTCGTTTAAGAATCAAAAGCTGGGATGGTGAGTCATCAACAATCAAAATGCGCGCCATACAGTTTGCCCAATGGAAGTTTGAGTAGGATGTTTTGCCGCAACAAATTTCTGATTAT
>JANNYA010000088.1:0-8096 GCA_031409855.1 Rhodanobacteraceae bacterium
CCCCCCCCCCCCCCCCCCCCCCCCCCCCCCCCCCCCCCCCCCCCCCAACGCAATTTAAGTACAAAATTACGGATATGTTTACCGTAACTAAGTTATCCCCGCGCGAATCAAATTTACCAGTGGATATTTATGCTCACATTGAGCTAAAGAAAAACAAAGGACAGACTATTTTTACTGTCTCAAATATTGCTGAGCGCGGTTTTAGTGGCGATAGTTTTGCGTTGTCGATTTCCGATAGCCCTGAAATTATTGGTGGCAAATGCAAGCTTAAACCCACTGAATTAGGTATTATTAAAAATTGGATTATTCTTAATAAAGAGCCGCTGATGAGCCACTGGAATCAGGAAATATCTTCAATAGGACTCGTGAAGAAATTGAACATCACTTCCTCCTTATTTTGAAATTTTTGCCTTTGCCACCAGATAATTTAACAAGTTGGAGATTGAATGGATATGTTTAGGATAGTTTCGCTATTCCCGAAAAATTCAAATTTACCAGCGAAAATCTACATCCGCGTTCAGTCTAAAAACAGTAAAAGACCCGCTATGTTATCCGTATCAAATAATGCGGGACGCGGGTATTTGGACAAGCTTTCGTTGACGATTTCCGACAGTCCTGAAATTATTGGCACGTTGGGAAGCCTGAATGGATTTCTTAATAAATTAAAAACCGTGGAGTCGAAAATGCAAGCTAAAGAAACCCCGCAACCCTGGTCGGAAGCATTATTAGCAACAACACGCGCTGTTATGAATTTGGAATTTGTGCCGCGTGATGATTTTATTTACCTAAAAAATATCAACGGCGAATACGGCGCGATCAAAGTTCGGGATTGGCTGGCAAGTCAGTTGTGCGTGCAAAACCGGGAAACGTCGGCAGAAACGGTATTCAGTTCAGTAGACGCCTTGATTGCCGCCGGTTGGGCGGTGGATTGAGTGCGTGGATAATGGGATTTCAGTCATGTCCGTAGCTGCCACGGCAACGCTGGAAGCGCTATTTGGGCCGCTCAAGTGCGATGCCTTGACCGCCTATAGTTTCTGGGATGTAAGCAAGTTATGGCAGCCTGCGCCACTGGCGCAACAGCAATTCTGGCATCAACGTTATGAGGTTCTGATTTAACGGCGTTGCTCATGCAACTGGCGGAAAGCTTGCTGAGTGCGAAAGAGGTACATAGTGTAATTTGCAATATTGGCCATCCAAAGTTGAGCGTTAGCTTGGTGCAATTCCAACAGGCGATCGCCATTGTGGAGGCGCACTTTAATGTGCCGGCATATGGCACGATTTGGACTTGGCCGGGGCAGGGTTATGTTATTGATGTTTTGGTAAGCGGCTTTAGCGGCTGTGAGACATAACGTCTTTTGGCTTCGTCAGATTTTGTGCGGCTCTGCCCTTCGACCTGTCGCAATTTCTCCTGGATCCTCGCTTTCGCGAGGATGACGAGGCAAAGTGCCGGTAGTTTGCGGACTCACCACTCAAACCCGCTTTGACGCCGCGCTCAAACGTTCTTTAACCACGGGATTGCGCTTATTGCATTGAGCTTAAGCGTGTACGCCCGCGTTAAAGGAGCAGGGCTTTGAAACTAGATCTTATTCGGCAACAGCAGCGTTTTAATGAAGCTAAGTTTTGTGTTGACGGGCGGCTGTATTTATTTGAGGACAGTCAAGTTACTGTGTTGGAAGCGTGGCCCAAACTGCGCGCGTGGCGGCGTTTGGCGGGTGGCAAGCGTTTTGAACGTACAGACCCAACGGTGATGATTCATGGGTTTGGTTCGACGCTCGATTGGCTGAAGCAATGGGAAGTTCCGCACGAGCCGTTTAGCACTGAAAGTACAAAAATATGGCATGCAAGCCAGTACAACGAAACTGAGAAAAGCTATGAGTTTACGTATTTTCGCATAGGGCTTACGTCCGACGACCCGGAGGCAATTTTAGCGAGCGAACGATACAAGGATTTTATTGAGACGATTCCGCAGGCTGTATTGAGCCGGATCACGCGTTTTACTTATGGGCAGTGGCGGTTGGCGGGATTGTGTAGCCGGATTCCGGAATTCCTTACCCTGATCGATAGCCACCCGGCGCTGGCGTTTGCGCTGGTACACGCCGAGCGTTTTCGCGACCAACCTACGCCGACCCAGGCTAGTTTTCGCAATAAAATCCGGCTTGCACCGGAGAAATTAGCGGCATGGCTAGGGTTTCCCGAATCACCAGCAACCGTGGAAATTTTGCAAAAAATTTTGCCATCAGCGTGCAATGTTGAATGGCTATTGCGGCTGCGTCAGAAGTATTTTGCTCCGGTGGCAGCGGTATTGCGGGGCGTGGTATTGATCGATCAAATGACGCTGGCATTTCTGGTGGGGCGCAACCGTCAGCTCGTCACGGACGAATTCATAGTCGAATTCGCGCAGCTTGCCAAAGACGAACGTCGCGCGGCGTTTGCGCGGTTTGAATTTACGGAAAACGTGTTCGAGCTTGATGACTATCTGCAATTCACAAGCATAGCCGAGCTAATTGCCAGCGAATTCGCGCTAACTGCGCGTTACCTTTTGCACCATGGCGATGGCGATGGCGATTGGCGCGAGCAACATCTTGCCAACTACTTGCCGGAAGCGCCGGATTTTTTGACTCTGCTAGAAGACGCTGATGCGCCCGCATTTAGGATGTTTCGCCGCTATCAGTTTGCCGGAACCGAACTCGTGCTGCGGGTGAGTGCTGATCGGGTCGACTTTCGGGGCACTGGGCCTGACTTTAGCGGGTTGAGTAAATGCCAGCGCAGCGCTTTAGTGGCTTGGTTGGAGGTGGCTTTGCGGCGGCTGGATGCTGATAAAATCAAATAGCCTTATGCTAGGAATTTTCTGCGAAAGCTAAATCGCGACGCTGTATTCCTGCACCAATAGGCGCTCGGGTACGTGCCATTCATGGGCAATTTTCCGGATCATTGGCAAGGTGAGCGAGCGCTTACGTTTGAGTATTTTAGAGGCGCGGGATTTTCCAATTAAACGCGCCAAATCAGCAACGGTATGCCCGTCGTGCGCCATCGCGGCGACAATGGCATCAACAGGATCAGGATCGTTGATCGGCCAGCGCTTATCTTCATACGCATTCACAAGTGTCACCATTACTTAGAGCCGGTCAACAGTACTCCGAGCCGGTCTGATGAGCCTTCTGGAATTCCCCAGAGGCGCTCAATCTCTTTTAGGGCTTCAGTGTGATCAACATCGGTTTTTATGGGTTTGATTTCCATTTGTACTTCCTAAAAAATCGTTTTTCCTAAAAAAGTTGCACCGTCAATGCGTCGATTCGGTTGTATGCACTATGCGTACCAATGAATTTCAAGCTCAACTCGAAATAGCCAAACCACAATCATCGACCCACAAAAAAGCGAATTCCTGTGCGCGCAAAAATTCCAGTCCGCCAGCGCCCTGCAGCAAAGCGCAGCTGGCGAGCGCGCCGGCAAGCACGCACAAGGGCGCTTGCACGGACGCCGATTGGGCGCAGGCAATCGGATAGCCCGTATGTGGATTGAGCAAATGCGCATAGCGCTTGCCGTTGATGACCATATAGCGCTCGTAGTCGCCGCTGGTGGCGAGTGCGCCGCTGCCGATGGCAATGCTGGCAATCGCTTGATCAGCATGGCGCGGGTGTTGAATGCCAATGCACCAAGGCGTGCCATCGCTTTGGGGGCCGGTAACGCGCACATCACCACCCAGATTTACCAGCGCGTGCATCATGCCAGCAGCAATTAACACGCTGGCGGCGCGATCGGCCGCGTATTCCTTGCCAAAACCGCCAAAATCTAGCTGCATGCCCGCGAGCCTAAGACGCACGTTAGGGCGCTGCCAGTTCAGTTTATGCCAGCCAATTAAGGGCAGCAGAGCGTCGATGTCTGCCTGCGACGGCAGTCGGTGAGATTTGAAATCCCACGCTCGGCGCAATACGCCGCTGGTGATGTCAAACAGGCCGTCACTCTGCTCGAAACACTGTTGCGCAAAATCCAGCAGCGCTGCGGTTTCTGCATCGACGATGGTGTCGCTAATGCCCGCATTCGCGTTGATTTGGCTAATGACACTTTGCGCTTGATAACGCGAGTATTTCGCCTCAATACGCTGGACTTCAGCGACTGCGGCTTGCAAAACTAACTCAGCCTGCTGCACATCGGCACTCCAAAGTTTGATTTCGCATTGACTCGCCATCGCGCGGAATGCTTTTTGATGCAGCTGCATCGTGCGCTAAAAACTGTGCCTGAGACCCAACTGCCAAGTTCTGGCGGAAAACGGCGCTAGCTCGGCAGGGCCGCTGCCTAATGCCCAGCTGTTTTTTTGCCGATAAAACTCAAATTTGATTTCTGCGCGCCAGCCTGCAAACTCGGGCAAGCCTAGCTTTAAGCCTAGATCCCATGCGCCAAAAGCACTTAAGCGGGCATCGGCGGAATAGTTGCGATTCGGAGAAAACCCCACGCCAAATGGCGGATCGACGTAGAAGTCAGCTTTGCCCTGGCTGTAGTAGCGCAGGCTCGGGGTCAAAATGAAGTCGTGCGCTAAGTTTTGCTCCCACGCCGCGTCAATCGTATGCGCATCAAGCGCCCATGAATCTTGGTAATAGCGATAGGAGAGCCGCAACGCCGCATCTGCGTTGTTGTAGTACTTGTTGTAGCGCACTAATAAAGTCGTTTCGTCGCGGCCGTCTGGACGCTTATCAAGGGGCTTGTAGGGGTCATTGAAATAGCCAGAGCCGTGCGCGAAACCTAGACTCGCGGCGATGATCGAACTTGGGCTTAGCACCCGCGTTAATCCGACGCTGAGCTGCTCACCGCGTCGGGTTTCCTGCTCGGCAACGCCGTTGGTGCTATCGATACCGTCGCGATTGACGGCGATTGCGAAGTCATAGCTGGTGTTGCGATCCTCGCTATCAAAGCTGGCACCCACGTTGAGCGAGCGCCCAATGTAGTCATCTTCACTCGAATATGCACCGCCAAAACGCAGCGCCGCGCGTTCAAAATAGCGTGTGAAATTGATCGAACCGGCCTTACGAAAATCATTAATGCTCTCGCCGGAAGCGCCAGAGAGGGTGTCATGGTAAAGCGGGCTGGCGCCGGACATGCTGTCGGTGGTCAAAAATAAGTTCGCCGCCCACTGATCGCCCACGGGGGCAATCACAAACAAGGAGGGCGCACTGATTTCCATGCGCTCGGCGCGCGGTTGGAACTCCTGATAATGCGAATACTGCAGCTCTAAACTGGTTTGCGTCGGCACGCTCGCGGCCTGTGCCTGCACCAGGGTTGCGGCGAGGCCCGGTAGCGTGAGTGCAGCCGCGAAAAGCGCCTTGCTCGGCCTGCGCTCAGTTACAGCCACAGCCGCCTCCGCCTACGGCGCCATTGCCGCGCGCGCCTTCTTTGCTTTGAAAGGTGTGATCGGCAAAACGCGCTTCCAAAACATTGCCATCAAAAGCCATAGACGGTTTCGCCAGTGCCGATTTTTCCCAAGCTTTCACTTCTGTCGTGGCACACCCGTTTAACGCCAGGGCGAGCAACGATAAAGCAAAAAGGTGGCGCACTATTCTCATGATTTTTCCCGCAATACGGATGCAATCGCTGCTTCCAGCGCGGCCTGATCTTTGGCTTTGAAGCCTTGATGCACTAAACGAATTTTGCCATCGCGGCCGATCAAATAGCTGCTCGGCATGACTTTCAAATCATACGCTTTTGGGGTTTCGCCAGCCGCGTCATAAAGTACCGAAAACTGCGCAGGAATTTTCGCCAAGAATCGCGTTGCGTCGACGCGCTTTTCATCGACATTGATGCCGAGTATGTGCAGCCCTTGGGCGCCATACTGTCGCTGCATGCGATTGAGAAAGGGAAATGATTCCCGACAGGGCGCGCACCAAGAAGCCCAAAAATCCACCAACACCACTTGGCCTTTGAGCGCGTCCAGACTTGCGCTTTTCCCGCTTGCCGAGGGTAGTGAAAACGCTGGCGCGCTATGGCCAGCGCGCGCCGCTTGTGCGCCTGAGCCCGCACCCAGGAACGCGCATAGGATCATCCCTGCGAATAAAACGAGCCTCATTGAGGCTGCCTAGTCAAGGGAATGGTGCGGCCATCAGGCAGCGTCATCACCGCGTTGCGGCGATCACTGAAATCGATTTTCAAGGAGCCAGCGTTGGCATTGATGGTTTGCGCCGGTTTGTAGGGCGCGCCCATGGCTTGGCCGTTCGCCAGTAACAACCATTGGCCTTCGTAAAGCGACGGCGTCGACATCGCGCCGGTGCTGACATACCACGTCGGTTCCCCCGCGTCGTCATACATAAAGCCGCAGATAAAGATCAGCTTTTCCTCAAAGCCAATCGAAAAACCGCGCCCACTCTCGCGTTCATTCCACCACCAACCAGGCTCGGGCGCGCCCGCTTGCGGCGCTTTGACGGTCGTTAAATCGGTAAACGGGAAACGCACCAAATTTACGGTGCCGCCGGGCCAGGTCATCGTTGCGGTGCTGTCGGTGGCAAACTTTAGCTGCACTGTCCCAGGCGAGGCGGTAAGCGTCGCGGTCTTAAACGCGCCAGTTAAGGACTGGCCGCCCTGTAGGGTATACATGGGTGAGCTGAAATCTGGGCCGCTGACGGGCGCATTGCCGACAAACCACCACGCCGGGCCCTGCGGCGTGTATAAAAACGCGCCCATAAAGATCGAACCGTTGCGGTTCTCAATAAAATAGCCACGGCCACCTTCGGCAGCATTCCAATACCAGCCCGTTTGCGGCACGATTTGCGCTTTCGACGGGCAGCTTAAAGGCCAGGTTTTGCTAATTGGGCTGACACCCGCGGTGCGCTCAATGCAGGCCAATGTCGCGGTGCGCACGAGGCTATCTGCACGCACACAGCCTACGTCCACATAGCCATTTTGGCCTTCTGGACGCAGCACAACCTCAGCTGCAGTAGCCAGAGAAAATGCCGAGGCATCAGCACCGCTAATGGCACATTCGCCCAGCGTTTTGTTCGCGCTGCTGCCGACGCCAGCGCCGCCAATGGGGTCAATCGCGATGAATGCAGTGGCTTGCGAGTTGGATAGGCTGGGCGATGTGGTTAACAGCACTTTGTCGCCCGCGGCCGGCAGATAGCTCAACTCCGGCGGCGTATTGACTACTGCAGCTGCAGGGCAAACCAGCTGCCAGCTGCGATCCACTGCGGCAGCGCTAGCACGCGTTTCTTTGCATTTCAGGGTGCCGAGTTGCTGCGTGCTAGTGCGTATGCAGCTGGGCGTGAACAGCAGCGCGGTGGTGGTGGCGCCGACAAAACTCATATTGACGGAACTGATCGCAAAGCTGCTGCCGCCGGTGATACTGCACTGATCGAAGCGTGTCGTTGCCGCCGCTGTCGTGCCGATGCCGCCCGCGGGCGTCACAATAATGCTGCCGCTCGCGCTAGCACCTAAATCACCGCTGGGCCCGCTTAAGCTTAAGTTTGTGCTGGGTGTATAGCTCAGTGTAGGTGGCGTTTCGGCGCCGCCGCCATTGGGATTGCCAATGTAGGCGGTAATGTCTTCGCGATCTTGGGTCGACAAAATCGATGCTAAAAAGCGCATGGACGTGACGCTGTTGATCGCAGATGTCAAACAAGTCGCATTGTTGGCACAGCGTATGGTAACGCTATTCGTCGGGCCGCCGTGGCAAGACTGGCACTGTGCTGCATAGAGCGTTCGACCACGCGCAATGTCCCCTACCGCCGTTGCGCTCGCGCTGAGCAGGCTAAGGACTACCGCCAGGATGGCTGCGGCAAAAGTTTTGCTAGCTACTGTCATTGCTGACTCCCTCAATCTTTATAATGAGCCTAACGCCCTAAAAAACAAAGCGTTGACTAACGTGCAGAACTTTATTCGCGCTAATTTATTCTTGCTAATTTATTCGCAAGAAATGCGTTTGTCAATAAAAGAGCCAATCAATTACTTCAACTCCACGCCCAAATCCAACCTTCCAAACACCAACGCTGCAGCAGGCCCAGGGCAATTCCGGGTACGGTTTCGGCTTGGTGGCGTTCTTGCAGCGCTTCACAGAGGCCAGCAAAATCCCCGCCGGCGCAAAAATACGCATAGGCTTGCGTTTCATCCGGCTCTAA
>JANNYA010000089.1:0-5162 GCA_031409855.1 Rhodanobacteraceae bacterium
CCTAGCCTCGTCATCCCCGCGAACGCGGGGATCCAGGGACGTTACGAAAGTGCAGGCAGCGCGAAAGCGGATTGTATTGGAAATGGGAATAGTCAACTAAAAGCCCTGGATTCCCGCGTGCGCGGGAATGACGAGCAAGGGGGCCTCGTCATCCCCGCGAACTTGCGGCAACCTTCGCCTAGCCTCGTCATCCCCGCGAACGCGGGGATCCAGGGACGTTACGAAAGTGCAGGCAGCGCGAAAGAGGATTTTATTGGAAACGGGAATAGTCAACTAAAAGCCCTGGATTCCCGCGTGCGCGGGAATGACGAGCCGGTGACACGCGGGAATGACGATAAAACAGTAGGTGGTGTATGAGTATGTTAGCTGTGAGCAAAACCGCGCAGCCCGATTTTTCTGAAGTCGTGCACCTGATTGCGGCAGCGCGCCAACATGCCTATCAAGCTGTCAACACCACCTTGATTGAGCTGTATTGGCAGGTCGGCGCGTACATCAGTAACAAAATCAAGGCGGCAGAATGGGGCGATGGCGTGGTGGATGCCTTAGCCCAACACTTGGCAATCACTCAGCCCAATCTAAAAGGCTTTACCCGCCCGAATCTATTTCGCATGCGCCAGTTTTATGAAACGTATCAAGCGGATCAAATTGTCTCAGCACTGCTGAGACAATTACCGTGGACGCATAATCTGACCATACTCAGCAGAAGTAAGCACCCAGAAGAGCGTGAGTTTTACCTAAGAATGGCGGCGCAAGAGAAATGGTCTAGCCGTGAACTGGAACGGCAATTCAATACCGCTCTGTTTGAGCGCGTCGTACTCCATCCCGTAAAAGTGTCAGCAGCGCTGACACAAATGCATCCAGAGGCAATGAATGTCTTCAAAGACAGCTATGTGGTCGATTTCTTAAATCTGCCGCAAGAACATAGCGAGGCCGACTTGCATCAGGGTTTGCTGGGCAAGCTAAAGCATTTTTTGCTCGAACTAGGTCGAGATTTTTGTTTTGTCGGCAGTGCATTCCCGGTGCAAGTCGGTATAAGACCCTCGCACCGTCATCCCCGAGTGTTCCATCACCGTCATCCCCGAGCGCAACCGCATCGTCATCCCCGAGCGCTTTTGTCGGGGATCCAGCACCAACCCTCGCGCAAGGCCTGTCCAATACGCGACATGAACAATCTGGATTCCCGCCAAAAGCATGCGGGAATGACGGTAATACGCGAGGTGGATTATGAGTCGGTATAAGGCTTATGGGGAATATAAGGATTCTGGGGTTGAATGGATTGGAGAGATTCCGAGTGATTGGGATATGTGGAAAATAACCCACGCTTGTCCATATGTCGCGAGTGGTACAACTCCAAAATCTGACGGTGATGCTTATTACGGTGGTGAGACGCTTTGGGTGACAACAGGTGAATTACGAGAAGGTTTTATTTTTGACACTCAGAAAAAAGTAACAGATAAAGCGTTAATCGATATGTCAACGCTGAGACTACACCCCGTAGGATCAGTCGCTATTGCTATGTACGGCGCCACGATTGGTCGGTTAGGTATTTTCGGCAAAGCGGCAACGACAAATCAAGCCTGTTGTGTGATGCCGCCATCGAAAATACTTCAAAACAAATATATTTTCTATTGGCTTTTTGCGACTCGCCAAGAAATAATAAATTTGTCGTCGGGTGGCGGACAACCGAATGTAAATCAGGAAAAAATTGCATCATTAAAGGTCAGCGCACCTGCCTATGATCTACAAGAAAAAATCGCCAACTTCCTCGATCACGAAACCGCCAAGATCGATACCCTGATAGCGAAGCAGCAAGAATTGATCAAGCTGCTCAAAGAAAAACGGCAGGCAGTGATTAGTCATGCCGTCACCAAAGGCCTCAACCCCAAGGCGCCCATGCGAGATTCGGGTGTGGAGTGGTTGGGTGAAGTGCCGGCGCATTGGGTGATCGCTAAACTATCATTTCGCTTTGAGGTTCTGCTCGGTAAAATGCTTGACGAGAAAAAAATCACGGGCAACTTTTTGGGTCCGTATCTTAGAAATACGGATGTTCAATGGGATCGGATAAATACAGAAGAATTGCCTCAGATGGATTTTCGTCCTGATGAGATGAATCGATATTCAGTAAAAAAAGGTGATTTAATTGTTTGCGAAGGTGGCGAAATTGGCCGTTGCGCAATTTGGGAAAAAGATGAACCGTGTTTTTATCAAAAGGCTTTACACAGATTAAGGCCTTTAAATTCGCTAACAGACAGTGTCCGCTTTATGTTTTACTTGTTATTCAATGCAGTACATCAAGAGCGATTTATAAGTGGCGCTGGAAAATCAACAATTGCCCATCTTCCAGCGGAAACATTTAGGCAGTTTAAATTTGGGTTCCCTCCGAAACAAGAGCAGGTGGAAATTGCGATATTTCTAGAAAAACAAAAAATTCAATATGATCTTCTTGAGGCGAGAGCTAGTCTTCAGATTGGCCTTCTTCAAGAACGCCGCACAGCCCTAATCTCCGCCGCCGTCACCGGAAAAATTGATGTGCGCGACTGGCGGGTGCCGGTTTCTGCAGCGATTGCGGCGTGAGGTGCGCTAGACAGGTTGAGGCACCGGCACTGGATTCCCGCGTGCGCGGGAATGACGAACAAAATGCGGCAATGACGAATTAATGCGATCAACAACTGAAGAACGTACCCATGACTAAAGCCAACGAAAGCACGTTTCAAAAAGACATGGTTCGGCAAATGCTGGCGAACGGTTGGCTATTGGGTAAATCGGAGCATTACCACCGCGAACTGGCTTTGTATCCGGAAGATGTGCTGGGTTTTGTCAAAGAAACGCAAGACGAGCAATGGCAAAAGTTTCGCGCGCTTTACCCGATTGACCCTGAGCAAAAATTCTTGGAACGGGTCGCCACGCAATTGAATAAAGCCGACCCGAATGCGGCGAATAAGGAAATGCGAACTTTTGGCACGCTGGGTGTGTTGCGCCATGAGCTGCGGGATCGCGGTACGCGCTTCACGCTGTGCCAGTTTGCGCCTGAGCATGAGTTGAACCCGGATACTTTGGCGCGTTACCAGCAGAATCGCCTGCGTGTGGTGCCGGAGCTGGTGTATAGCCCTTGGGCTAGGAATGGTCGCGGCGGGTCCCTGGATTCCCGCGTGCGCGGGAATGACGAGCAAAGACTAGAAGTTGAATCAGACGCAAAAGCTTGGCGCATCGACCTAGTCTTATTCGTTAACGGCATACCCGTTGCCACGCTGGAGCTGAAATCCGAATTCAAACAAGCGGTGCATAACGCGATGAAGCAGTACCGCACCACACGGCTGCCGCTTGACCCGGTCACCAAAAAGCCCGAACCCTTGCTGAGCTTTAAGCGCGGTGCGCTGGTGCATTTTGCCGTGAGCCAGTACGAGGTGTATATGGCGACGCGGCTGGAGGGCGATGAGACATACTTTTTGCCGTTCAATAAGGGCACGGCAGAGGGCGGTGCGGGCAATGATGTGCCGGAAGTGTTGACGCAATACGCCACTGATTATTTGTGGAATGAAGTCTTATTGCCGAAAAACCTGCTGACGATTTTGGCGCGCTATGTGCATTTGCAGATCGAAGAAAAACAAGACTGGGAAGGCCGCAAATACAAAAAAGAAAGCCTGATCTTCCCGCGTTACCACCAATGGGATGTGGTGAATAAACTGCTGGCGGCGGCGCGCAGCGAGGGGCCGGGGCATAAGTATCTGATCCAGCACAGCGCGGGTTCGGGCAAATCCAATTCTATCGCCTGGGCTGCGCATCAGCTTTCGTCCTTGTATGACGCCAAGGGCAATAAGCAATTTCATTCGGTGATTGTGGTGACCGACAGAACGGTGTTGGATGCGCAGTTGCAAGACACCATCGCCCAGTTTGAACATACCGATGGCGTGGTCGGGCGGATTAATAATCAGGAAGGCGATGGCTCTAAATCAGAAAAGCTCGCCAAAGCTTTAGAAAATTCGCAGCCGATTATTATCGTCACCATTCAGACCTTTCCGTTTGTGTTGAAGGCGATAGAAAACAGCGTCAGCCTGAAAGAGCGCAACTATGTCGTGATCGCCGACGAGGCGCATTCATCGCAAAGCGGTTCTACCGCCCGGCAATTGAAAGAAGTGCTGATGGTGGAAGGCGCTGGCGATGATGAAGTTGAACTCACAACCGACGATATTCTGAGTGCCACCGTCGCCTCGCGCCCCGGTTCGAAAAACCTGAGCTATCTGGCATTTACTGCCACGCCCAAGACCAAGACTTTAGAATTATTCGGCCGCTTGCCACGGCCAGACGAAGCGCCCTCCAAGACCAATAAGCCCGCCGCCTTCCATGTTTACAGCATGCGCCAGGCGATTGAAGAGGGTTTCATTCTGGATGTGCTGAAGAACTACACCAATTACAAAGTCGCCTACAACCTGGCGATGAAGCTAAAGGATGCCGATCAAGAAGTTGAAAGCAAGCGCGCCAAGGTCAAGTTAAACCAATGGGTGCGCCTGCACGACTACAACATTAGCCAAAAGGTGCAAGTGATCGTCGAGCATTTTAAAGCGCATGTGATGGGGCTGCTCAATGGCCAGGCCAAGGCGATGGTAGTAACCAGCTCGCGCAAAGAAGCAGTGCGTTATAAGCAGGCTTTTGACAAATACATCAGCACGCAGGGCTATCAAAAGATCCATGCGATGGTGGCGTTTTCGGGTGAGGTGGAATTTAGCGATAAAGACCCAAATCAAATGACGTCATTCCCGAATGCGCCCACACCGTCATTCCCGAATGCTTTTATCGGGAATCCAGTGCCTCATTTGTCGCCGCGCGCAGTGGACGAGCTGGATTCCCGCCTGCGCGGGAATGACGAAAAAGCGCACGGGAATGACGGCAGTGTGGGCGGAGGTCAAGGGCTAAACCACAAATACACCGAGACGAATATGAATCCGCGGCTCTTAGGGCGCGATATGCGCAAGGCCTTTGACACCGATGATTACCAAGTCATGATCGTGGCGAATAAATTCCAAACCGGCTTTGATCAACCCAAGCTCTGCGCTATGTATGTGGATAAAAAACTGGGCGGGGTGGAATGCGTGCAAACGCTGTCGCGCCTAAACCGGATTTACCCGAGCAAGGCCGAGACCGGCACTTTTATCCTCGATTTTTTC
>JANNYA010000090.1:0-3324 GCA_031409855.1 Rhodanobacteraceae bacterium
TCCACTTTTCCACAGTCGACGCAGTCGCCGACGACGGGCTATTCGATCTAGCCCTAGGAGGAGGGAAGCTGTGGGAAAGTGGTCAGGTTAGCAATGCAAAATAAGCAGAAAATGCGACAAGTAGGTTGACAGATACCGCTGTTTAATTAAGGATTCTGCATCATGGCGAAAAACTATCAAGGGAAAACCGCCTTAGTCACTGGTGCGTCCGCTGGTATCGGCCTGGAGTTCGCGCGTCAGCTGGCTGCCAAGGGCTGTGATTTAGTTTTGACCGCGCGTCGGCTAGATCGTTTGCAGCAAATTGCCGCCGAGCTAACACGAAAGTTCAACGTTAAAACACACGTTATCGCACTGGATTTGGCCGACCCTGCCGCACCCGCCAGCCTGGAAGCACAGCTGCAAGCACGGCAAGTACAAATTGATATTTTGATTAACAATGCCGGCTTCGGCTTGCCTGGAACGCTAGTTAGCCAGCCTTGGAGTGCGCATGCAGCAAGTTTGCAAGTTTTGCTGACCGCGCCCACCCAACTCTGCCACGCCTTGATTCCCGCGATGCGTGAACGCGGCTGGGGTCGAATCATTAATGTCGCTTCCTTGGCTGGCTTGGTGCCACCGAGTGCCAGCCACACTACCTATGGCGCGATCAAAAGCTATCTGATTCGCTTCAGTCAATCGCTGGCGTTAGAGGAAGCTAAAACCGGTGTTGCTGTGCTCGCGCTTTGCCCTGGGTTTACCTACAGCGAATTCCACGATGCCAACGGTGCTCGGTCTAGGGTGCAGGCTTTGCCGAAAGTTATGTGGATGGATGCCGCAACCGTGGTGCGCCAAGGCTTAATCGCACTCGAAGCGGGTAAGCGGGTTTACATCAATGGCGGCATTAACCAATTTATCGCCGGACTTTGCAAATATCTGCCGGATGCAATTGCAAGCTGGCTGGTAAACCGCAACGCGGCAAAGTTTCGTGAACCAAACGGTGCTAGTGATGTCAGCAATGGTTGACTCGTGGCCGAGAATTCAGTTTAATTCGGACTCTTGACAACGCACAGCATTTTCTAGGATTTGCCGCGTTTTCTAGGACTTGATTGGCTAGATAGCTCAGTTGGTAGAGCAGGGGATTGAAAATCCCCGTGTCGGGGGTTCAATTCCCTCTCTGGCCACCACTTCTGAAAGTGAAGTCGCATCAGTAGTCGGTATGCGCCTCAAATTGGATTCGCATAGAAATACCTCATTCGCCCGACTAATCTAAGTTGGGCGTTTTTGTTTGTGGCACTTTTCGCGCTCGGGTACACGTTTTGCCAGACGTTTTCCAAAAACCTGCGCTGTCCACACCCGCTAAAAATAATCCTTACCACTCTCAAGCAGTGCCTGCGCTCGGGTTTTGGCAATTTGATTGCTCAAAGTTAGATCTTTAGCCTCCAGTGGTGCCGTCAGTACTTCATTGAGCATTTTGTCGTGCAATTCCTGATCAAAAACGAGCCGAGTGTAGAACTGCGCGTATAAAACCTTGGCCATCAGGTTCTTGCCTGCGCTGATTTCGATGGCCTTTTTGAAGTGTGCAGCGCCGATTTCAGGCTTGCCGCCGAGCGCGGGTGGTAGCAGGGAATTCATCACGCCCAACACCATCTGCGCTTCGCCGTTGCCAAAGGTTGGATTCAGCGCGGCGATACGTTCGTAGATCACGCGCACTTTCGGGGCATCGGCTTGTGCGTCGGGTTGGTCAGCGCGTGCTTGAACGTCAGTAGCCCAAGCAGAACCTAAACAAGAAAGCGCGGGTAGTTCATCGGTGCCCAGGCTATTGACGATGGTCTCAAGTTCTTCGAAGTTGCGCATATTTGCCGCACACAATGATTTTTCAAGCGCACAAGCACCGCGCACGCCATAGCGTAGGGCGCGCGCTGACAGGCGCTGTTGGCGCGCAACATCGCTGACGAAAGCACCGCCGTAGGTGCCGTAAAGCTTTGCCGCCGAACATAAGCTCGCACCATCCGCATTTGGGTCATTGGCGCTGGCGTCAAGCAGCAGCAAATACGCCGGGAGCGCCGCGCCCACGGTTTCTGGATCATCATGATTCAACGCGCTTTGCGTCAGTTGCTCGGCGACGCCATTTTGTACTTTGCGGATAATGCTGCCGCAGGCGCTGGTGAGTACTACGATTAGTACGATTGAAGTCAATCTAATAAAAATTTGGCGAGGCAGGGTCATCATTTTTTCTCTAGGCGGCGGCTTCGCAAGCCTCCAGCGTGTTTTGTAACAGCGTCGCGACCGTCATTGGCCCGACGCCTCCGGGTACTGGCGTAATCCAACTGGCGCGCTGGCTGGCAGCGGCAAAATCGACGTCGCCGCGCAGGCTGCCATCGCTCAAGCGATTGATGCCAACGTCAATCACGACCGCGCCTGGCTTGATCCATTCGCCTGGCACCAAGCCAGGCTTGCCGGCAGCGACGACCAGCAAATCCGCACGCGCAATATGCGCCTGCAGATCTTTAGTGAAACGATGCGCGGCGGTGACGGTGGCACCGGCCAACATCAGCTCTAACACCATCGGCCGCCCCACGTGGTTGCTGACGCCAATCACCAGGGCGTCGCTGCCGCGTACCGGTTTGTCCGTATGCGCTAGCAGAGTCATGATGCCTTTAGGCGTGCAGGGTCGGAGGCCGGGTTCGCGTAATGCTAGGCGACCAATGTTTTCCGCATGAAAACCGTCCGCGTCTTTGCTGGGCGCGATGCGCGCAATTACGGCACGGGCGTCAATATGCAGGGGCAGGGGCATTTGCACCAAAATCCCGTGAATGGCGGGGTCGGTGTTCAGCGTATCAATCAGTGCGAGCAGTTCTTTTTGGCTAAAACTGGCGGCTAAATTGAAGTCGCGGGTATAAAAACCGGCCTTGACGCAGGCGGCGCGCTTGTTTTTGACATAGACGTGGCTGGCCGGGTTGGCACCAATCAAAATTACCGCCAAGCCCGGTACGCGTTGCCCGGCCCGCACGCGCGCCTTGACCCGCTGACGCAGTTGCGCGATCAACTCTTCCGCGATGCGTTTGCCGTCTAAAATTTTTGCGCTCATCGACAAATCACTCGCAAAACTGGCGACAAACACCCTGCAAGCCGTTCGTGCTGATTCTGAGCCGCGTCGAAGAATCGAAGCATGTGGCAACAGCCTACGTGGTGCATGATGGCTTCGTTAGGAACTGTACGGCTCTGCCCTTCGACAAGCTCTCCATGAACACTCACTAATTTAGGGTTTGTTGTTGCCGTTCGCCCAGAGCCAGTCGAAGGGCCCGTCGACAGGCGCAGGGCGGACGGCTCTGATATCGAAAACTGTTG
>JANNYA010000091.1:0-3359 GCA_031409855.1 Rhodanobacteraceae bacterium
CGAACACTTTGCGCAAAAGCAGCATGCGCTGTTTTTAGGCCGAGGTCAGCAATACCCAATCGCCCTGGAAGGCGCGTTGAAGCTCAAGGAAATTAGCTACATCCACGCCGAAGCGTATCCAGCGGGCGAGTTAAAACACGGCCCGTTGGCCCTGGTCGATAAAGAAATGCCGGTGATTGCGGTAGCGCCCAATGACAAGTTGCTTGAGAAGCTGAAAAGCAATCTACAAGAAGTGCGCGCGCGCGGTGGTGAAATGTTCGTCTTTGCCGATGCCCACGTAGCGGCACTCATGGCCGACGATGCGCAGCATCTGATCACCATGCCCGCCTGCGGGGAATTCGTCGCGCCGATATTGTTTACTGTGCCGCTGCAGTTGCCGGCGTATCACGTTGCGGTGCTGCGCGGCACGGATGTTGATCAGCCGCGCAATTTGGCGAAAAGCGTGACGGTGGAGTAAGTGCGATAGCGACACTCCCCAAATCTGCGAAACGCGCCGCGATCCTGCTACTGATACTGTGCGCGTGGTTTTTTATCGCGCCTTGGACCAGCAAATTCGATGCGAAAAACCCAGATTGGGAGTTGCCGAGCGCATCGCCCAGCATCGCCACTGGGCACTATTTTGGCACTGACGCCATTGGCCGAGATTTATATGTGCGTACCGCGGCCGGCGGGCGACTCAGTCTGGCGGTGGGTGTTTCTGCGGCGCTAATCGCGCTGATATTCGGCACGCTGTACGGTGCGCTCGCGGGCTTTGTCGGCGGCGGCGTGAGCGAGGCGATGATGCGGGTGGTCGATCTATGCGCCACCTTGCCGTTTTTACTGGTAGTTATTTTTGTGCTGACTCTTTTTACGCCCAGCCTAGGCCTGCTGGTGTTGCTATTGGCCAGCTATGGCTGGTTGGACGTGGCGCGCGTAGTGAAACTGGAGGCATCGGCTTTGAGTGAACGCGGCTATATGCGTGCCGCCGAGGTGTTGGGCTTAAGTATGCCGCGTCGCTTATTCGTGCATCTATTGCCGAACTTGCTGCCGTTCGCGCTGCTGGCGTTGACTTTGGCGCTGCCAAGCGCAGTGCTGATGGAATCGTTTTTGAGCTTTTTAGGAGTCAGTCCGGCACAGGCACAAGGCAGTTTGGGCAGCTTGCTGAGCGAAGGCATGCAAGATCGGGACTATGCGCCCTGGACATTGATCGTGCCGGCGTTCGTACTGACCGCACTCTTGTATGCACTGCAAGAACTTACCGACGGCGCGCGCGTGGCCTTAAAATAACCCACAGAATGAAACATTTGTGCTGAAATAGCAGCACTACAAACCACAGGAGTAGGTGATGAGTATGAGCTTGAAGCTTTACAGCTATTGGCGCTCCAGCGCTAGTTACCGGGTTCGAATTGCTTTGAACCTCAAGGGTTTGCACTACGAAACCATTCCGGTAAATTTAGTTGCTGGCGAGCAAGCCAGCACAGAGTTTGATGCCCGCAACCCGCAGCACATGGTGCCGGTTTTGATGCACGGCGAACGCGTGATGCGCCAATCCTTGGCGATTCTGGAATGGTTGGAGGAAAATTTTGAAGGTGGCTACCCGTTACTCGCCGGGCCAAAGCGTGACCGCGCCCGAATACGTGCGATTTCGCATTTGATCGCAAGCGATATCGCGCCAATCAATGTGTTGCGCGTTGTGAATTATTTAGGCACGCAGTACCAGTTTGATGACGCTGCAAAAAAGGCCTGGATGCTGCACTGGATGAAAGAGGGTTTTGATGCCCTGGAAGTACTGCTCGATAATCCATCCACTGGTTCGTTTTGTGAAGGCGATGAGCCCACGATGGCGGACTGCTGCCTGATTCCGCAGATCTATAACGCGTTGCGCTGGCAAATGGAGTTGTCTGCCTACCCGCGCATGATGGCAATTTATGCGCACGCACTGACGTTTTCTGAGTTTGCGGATGCGGCGCCGGAAAAACAAATTGATGCGGTTTAAAGTTGTGCCTGCAGAGCAGCGCGTCTAAGTCGCTAACACGCCGAACCAAAGCAAAAGCAACATGATTGCAGCGCTCCAAAATCCCGCCAATGCATCATCAAACATGGCACCAAAGCCACCATGCAGTTTGGTATCAGCCCAACTGGCGGGCCACGGCTTAACGATGTCGGTGGCCCGAAATGCCAAGAACGCTAGCAACAAAGCAAGCCAAAAATGTTGTGCCTGATTCTGTGCTTGCGGCCAATACGCCACGGGCAACCAAGTAATCGCCATGCCCACCCATTCATCAATCACGATGACGCCTGGGTCTTCGATTTTGTAGGTGTGTACTACCCACTCGGCCGCCCACCAGCCGATACAAAATAGCGATAACGTTGCCAGCAGATAGCCCCAAAGCGGCAAATAATGCCCGAGCGCCCAACAGGCCGGTAATGAGGCTAGCGTACCAAAGGTGCCGGGTGCAACCGGTGCTAGCCCGCTGCCAAGGCCCGTAGCGATCCAGCCGCGCGGATCGCGCATCATTTCAGTTCGATTTATCATCGCCGCAGCTTAGCAAAGGCCCCGAGCGGTTACACTAGTTGACCCTGTCGCGGAACCAAATGTGCGTTATGCCGCAAGTGTTGTTTCAACTTTCAGATCAAGTTTTTGACCCCGCCCGCCTAAGGCAGGAAATGTTGGCGGCTAGTTCCGGCGCTTACGTCAGTTTTGAGGGCTGGGTGCGCGACAACCACGCTGGCAGAGCCGTTACCAGTTTGAGCTATCACGCGCATCCGCTATTGGCGCTCAGTGAAGGCGAGCGTGTGATGCAAGACGCCTTGTGTCGTTTTACCGTCAATGACGCGCGCTGTGTGCATCGTGTCGGCGCTTTGCAATTATCTGAGCTGGCGGTTTGGGTGGGCGTCAGCGCGGGCCATCGGGACGCCGCTTTTGCCGCCACACGTTATATCATTGATGAAATTAAGGCACGTGTTCCAATTTGGAAACACGAACACTACGTTGCGGGCGCGCCGCTTTGGCTGCACCAGAACCCTGCGTCAAGCTGAATGCGCTTGCCAAGATTTGCCGCAATTCGGTTTGTGTGCTTGACAAAAAACGGGTCAAGCCCTTAAATCGTCGGCTCTTTGCCGGAGGAATACCCAAGCGGCCAAAGGGGACTGACTGTAAATCAGTTGTCATCGACTTCCGTGGTTCGAATCCACGTTCCTCCACCAGAATTAAAAGATCAAAGCAGCGCTTGTAGAGTAATTCGCGGGATTAGTTCAATGGTAGAACTCTAGCCTTCCAAGCTAATAGCGCGGGTTCGATTCCCGCATCCCGCTCCAGCCGGTTGTTCGGTTGGGGTCAAAGATGCGTCAAAGCCTTAAAAAATTAGTAACAACATTTT
>JANNYA010000092.1:0-3745 GCA_031409855.1 Rhodanobacteraceae bacterium
CCAGCATTTGGCCGAGCACGCTTATCTAAAAACCCTTACAGACTTCCGTACGCATCGGGTCAAGGTCAATGAAATGTTGGCGCGCCATGGTTTGAAATTGAACGAAAAGGTACTTGGCGAGACGCAACGCACGATCTGGACCGGCTTAAAGCAAAAACCGGTGCGCCGAACCCGCTCAACCGCGCGTTTGAATCGGGCGTTAGAGGATCTGGAAGCGCAGCTATTGGCGGCAAAAAAGCCCTGAGGGACTGCGATTCGCTACGGTCTATTCGCTAATTCCTAGCTAGTGACGTTCTAAATTGGTAGTGCACAAAAGTGGGCTAACAAATAGCAAACCTGCGCAGTATTCTTTCGGCCTGAGTATTTTATCTGGAGTTTTGCGATGTATGTTGCGATAGCTCTGAAGCCGAAGTTTGTGCGCCCCGGTTGGTTTACGCGTTTCGGTTGGTTCGGTTTGCTGCTGCTCGCGCCGCTTTATGTGATCGCGCAATCGGCACCGGTGGACTACGACATTGTTTACGTGCGCGCGCCGCGCTACGGCGATCAGGGTTTTACCCGCTGGCCGGAGGTATTCAACACCGTGCAGATGGAGCCGGGCGCGGATTTAATGTTGCTTAAACCCAATGGCACCGAGGAATTGCTGTTTGCGGGCGGTGTTGGCAGCGTGGTGGATCCGGTGTTGAGCTTTGATGCCAAGGACGTGTATTTTTCCTATTTCCCGGATTTGCGTCCACAGGCGCTGAATAGCCAGCGTGCAGATGCACCGCGGCTGGGTGCAGATATTTATAAGCTCAATCTGCTTAGCCGCGTGGTAACCCGTTTGACCCAACAAAGCTGGACGCCGCCCAGCGGTGCGGCGAATTGGTCCTCGAACCCGCTAACGCCAGCTCAACCGAATCAGTACACCTTAGGCTATGGCATTTTCAACTTAGGTCCCTGCCCGCTACCGGGCGGCAAGCTGATATTTAGCTCCAGCCGCGATGGCTATATGACCAATCGCAATTTCGCGTTTCCGAATATGCGGCTGTATCGCATGGACGGTGACGGCAGCAATGTCGAGGCGATCGGGCATTTGAATATCGGCAGCGCGCTGCACCCGACGGTGTTAAAAGATGGACGCGTCATGTTCGCGTCGTGGGAATCTGAAGCGAATCGCGATGAGCGCACATGGAGCCTGTGGGCGATCAACCCGAACGGCACTGGCTGGGGCCCGTTGATGAGCGCGTTCAACGAAGACAAGGCACTGCATTTTCAAACCCAGCTCGGCGATGGCCGGGTGGCGGTGGTGGAGTACTACAATCTCAATAATGCGGGGTTTGGCTCCTTGCTGGCGTTCGAACCGCAGAACCTTGCCAGTGGCGCGCTGCACGGCAGTGCGAACCGCGACGATGTGACTAACCCACCGGTGCGGCGTGGCATTTGGTTTTTTCAACCTGGGCACCCGGCGCATTTGCAGCCGCGCTTCAAACAGTACGCATTTTCGCCGCGCAATTTGACCGCGCTGTCGGCGTTTACGCATTCCGATGACGAAGCCTCGTCGATGGATTTATCCGGCAACTACGCCGGTAAAGTGACGCATCCAGCGGCGGCCCCGAACAATGATGTGCTGATGGTGTATTCACCTGGTCCCGCGAATCATTTGGCACGCCCAGTGTTTTTGCCGCGCGTGGATGGCGGCATTTATTTGCAGCGCTCCGGTGTGGCGATCACGTCGCAAAATGATTTGGTGCTGATCAAAAATTCCCCGCTCTACAACGAAATGCAGCCGCGCGCGGTGGTGGCGTATCAGCGCATTTATGGCCAGGCCGAACCACAGCGTTTAAGCGAACTCAGCAACGATGGCAGCACCCATGCGGCACTACCTGCAGGCACGCCGTTCGGCTTAGTTGGCACCGCCAGCATGTACAAGCGCGATACCAAACCCGGATACAGCCCGTCCCTGGTTTATCAGGGCTGGGATGCGTTTAACACGGCGGACAACAACACCAATTCCAACTGGTTCACCCAGGGCGCGGATGCGGGCAAGTACAGCAACAGCGATATTCACGCGATTCGCGTTGTTGCGATGGAGGGCGTGGCGCATAAAAGCTATGGGCCGATCAGCAACGTCGTCGGCTTCCAGCAGCACGGTGGCAATGAGCGCTACCGAATTTTGGGCGAATTCCCGGTACGCAATAATAATGCGCAGGGCCAGCCGATCACTGACCCAGACGGCAATCCGGACACCAGTTTCATCACCAAAATCCCAGCGGATTTGTCGTTTACTTTTCAAACCCTAGACCGCGATGGCTTGGTCCTTAACATGGCGCAGACTTGGCATCAGCTGCGCCCAGGTGAGGTCAGGACCGATTGCGGTGGTTGCCATGCGCATGCACAAGCACCCACGGATTTCGCGCAAACCGCCGCCGGGCGTGGTGAAACCCTGGTGCGTGATCTGACCGAGCAAACGCCGCTATTGACGCAAAACCCGGACGGCAGCCCAGCGCTGCGCATTGTTGATGCACGTATGGTTAGCGTGGAATATTTGCGGGACATCAAACCGATTTTGACGCGCAGCTGCATCGGCTGCCACAACGTCAATAACATGCAAGGAAACTTACGTTTGGACGACGTCAGCGTTGTGAATGGGGTCGAAAACACCTACAACCGTTTGGCGAACGATCAAAGCGCACAATATGGCTATAAGCCGGTTATCAATGGCGCGATTTGGCGCCAGCAAAATGCCTCGCGCTATATCCGCAAATTTCAGGCGCGCCGCAGCCTGCTGATCTGGAAACTCTATGGCCGCAGGTTGGACGGCTGGGTCAATAGTGATCACCCAACTGAAACCACGTTGGGGCAGGCCAGCACCTTGCCCGCTGGCGCCGATGCGAACGATGCCGATATCGACTTCACCGGCAGCATTATGCCGCCCCCTGGTAGCGCGCCGAGTTTGAGTATTGACGAGAAAATGCTGTTCGCGCGCTGGATCGATTTGGGTGCACCGATCAATGAAAATGCCGCCGGCGCAGCGGCGTTCGGCTGGGATCACGACGAACAGAAGCCCACCGCGACGATGAGCATTCCCACGCTTGGCCTTAACCCGCCGTTGAGCCGATTTCGCTTTGGCTTTTTTGACGCCGACAGCGGCATCAACTTGAGCAGCCTGTCCTTGCGCGCAAACTTCAGCGTCAACGGCAGCGCTGCCGGTAGCGAACTCGCTGGCTTTGTCGTAACCAGTGCGCCGTGGGTGCGCGAGCTGCAGTTGACAGCCCCGCTTGCCGGTCTGAATAACGCTGAGCTACGGCTAAGCGTACGCGACTTGCAGGGCAATGAGACGCTAATCGTACGGCGCTTTTCAGTGGCGGCAATTGGGGAAATTTTGGCGAATGGTTTTGAGTAAGTGCGCGTGAAACCCGCGCCGCTGTATCGGACCGTCAATACGAAAGTTCGAGGTGTGGCGCACATCAGCGGGGCGTGGCAGGTGTGCAGCCCGCTTCGCGACTGCACACCAACCACAACAGGGTGGGTCGTTCCAGCGGCGTCAAGGGTTCGCTTCGCCGCGTACTCACCCGTTCGGTGCCCATGGCGCTAGCGCGCCATGCGCCCCGCTGCGGCCTGCGTGCGCGCCCTTGACACCGCTTCCACTCGGGTCACAACAAATTCCCAGGCGCGCGCTACACTCTGGTCTTTAACCCGAGCAACTCAACAAATCGAACCTTGATTTTTGCTTTGCTCAGGCTCATACCTGGATTGGAAAATACTG
>JANNYA010000093.1:0-5212 GCA_031409855.1 Rhodanobacteraceae bacterium
CACCGCCGAAAAACATCGTGCGCCAGGATGTGTTGGAAAAATATCAGTTGGTTTTCAAGCATGACCGTGCTGGGCGCTTGGTCGATGCGCAAGAATTTCGCTACCTAAAATTCCCGCGCGCGCGTTTTGCCCCAGAAGCGCTCAAGGAATTAATCGATACCTGCGGCTCGGGCGTGATCGTCGAAGGCGACTACGTGGTTTTGACGCATTTATATATCGAACGCCGCATTCGCCCGCTGAATCTATACGTCAAAGAAGTCCCCGAAGAGCTGGCGGTTGCAGCGATGGTGGATTACGGCCAAGCGCTGAAAGATCTAGCCTACAGCAATGTTTTTGCCGGTGATTTATTACTGAAAAATTTCGGCGTCACCAAAGGCGGGCGCGTTATTTTTTATGACTACGACGAGCTGTGTTTCGTCACCGAATGCCGCTTCCGCGAGCTGCCGACGCCCAGCGACGACGACGAAGGCCGCGAAATTTATGTCGCGCCAAACGATCTATTCCCAGAAGAATTCCCTCGCTTTTTAGGGCTAACGCCCGCGATGCACAAAGGCTTGATGGACGCGCACAGCGACGTGTTCACACCGCGCTGGTGGGTGGATGTGCAAAAGCAAGTGGCGGCCGGGGTAAGGCGCGAGATCCCACCGTATGCCGCGGCGCTGAGGTTAGCGGAATAGTGCTTACGCGTGGATGCAGCGGTCGTCAAGCAGTAGAATTTTGCGATCTCGTGCCAGGGCAATGCACTGGCACTAAGTTAATTGAGATCAGGTAGGCGACTACCCGACATCCTATTTAAGCCTCAGCCCGCAAACATCCATCGCTTCACGCCGGTCGCGACCAGCGTCGAGAGAAAGCTGGCGAGCAACACATTGATGCCTGCGCCTAAAGCGCTGGGCGCACACAATTTTCAGGCTTAAGGCCGCGTGAAAACTGCCCTGTTTCATCGGTCAAACACATCACGCCCAGAAATCGTGTCGGTGTCAGTTCGCCACTCAGCAAAGCTTGCTCATCATAGGCGTGCAAGCGGTCTATAAAGTCTAGATCCCACGCCTGGGCGACGTCAAAATGGTGTCCAAATGCGCGATCTATAAAAACATCGACGACGCTGCTCGCAGCGATAAAAAGCTTAAAATTAAAACGCTTTATAAGCTCAGGCAGCACATCTTGTGCACGTATGCCTTCAAAACCTTCACTAGAGCAGTCCCAGTTTCTAAAGAGCGCCTCATGTCGGCGCAATTGACGGTTGTAGCGATAGCTATGAGGTAATTCCAGCCAAAAACGGTTGACCACGGCAAACGATTCTGGCCAACGCATATGACCATTGCGGCCAATTATATCGCTGGAAATGAACAAGCCCGCAGGCAACAAAGCGATCTTTATGGCATCAAATAGATGTTCCAATTCCAACACGTGGTGTAGTGATTGATTCGCCAGCACCGCGTCAAATTTGTATCTAGCTTGCCAACAATTGAAATCAGTGACAGTGAATAAAAAATGCTCAGCTACACCTTGGGCCAGCGCATCTATTTGTCCGCGCGCCAACATTGCCGGGCTAAGTTCCAGGCATTCGATAGTAAAAACTTGGAGTCCTGCTTGCTTTAATAGCAGCGCGAGGCGCACCTCGGTATCGCAATTGCCGGACCCAATGCTCAAGAATTTGGGCTCCACACTGCCGGTGCGATTCGCGGCTTCGATTAGATACTTGACGAAAAATTGGTCAGGATTGGAGAAGCCATACTCTTCCAACATTGGCCGCAGGTACTTATTCGACCAGTAATGAAAAATTGCCGGAAGCGCGTGTATTTCCGATTGGTCGTCAAATGTGGCGCGTTCAGCCTGGATTTTTGCGGCATATTCGGCGTTTTGTTTTATCGTTGGTTGCGCTAAATCGTTTGGGCTATCGGCGACAACAAGCTCTTTGATAGCTATTGCTTCCACAGGCGTTGCAGATATTAGCCGCACAGGCCAGAGGGTGCGACGAACGCGACGAGCAAAAGGACGGAGCCAGTCGGGAATGTATTGATAAATCAATCGCATCAACATACAGATCTCTAAATCTTCTTCACTGGACAAAGGGATATTTTACTTTGGTTGATTTTGCCAATAATTAATCGGCATTCGTCTTTTTCAATCCTAAATCCAGATAGCGCCACCATTTCGCTGATGATTTGACCAGAATAATATCGCTCTTCATCGACAGTATTTCTGACGAGTGCAAACACTTGGCCTTGATGCGATACCAATCTGTGCATGGCTTGCTTATGCAACTCAAACTCCACACCCTCAGCCGGTCGCATAATGTTATTTACGATCGCAACCACTGGCACACTTGCAGGGAGACTTGTGGTCAGATAGCCCACTGGCTCTAGCGTCGCAACAATGACCATCGAATTGTTTGGGATCAGGGGTAATGCCGCAATCACTGCCATCTCTCCATGCTCTGTGCGCGCCCACAATGGCCATCTCGTTGTCCCCAATAACAACAGCACTGTTGCCAGCAGAATTAAATTTTTCCGATAAACAGAATTTATTTTTGCTAACCCACTGACAACAGCACTGAAAATAGCGATCACTGAAATAAGTTCAAGCAGGCTCGCATAGCGGTAGTAGCCAAAAAGTAAGGCCCACAGGCCATACGTCGTTAGCGTCATCAATAGTACGGCGCGCCAAAGCCGTCGTGCATTCGTGGCAGGTGTTTTCCATGCAAGCCATACAAGTGCCGGTAAACCAAGGCCCATGCGCCAGTCACGAAATGGCATCTCGATGACGAAGCCGGTTGTTTCCTTCATGATTAACCAGGGGGTCGCAAAAAATTTCCACGCGTCATTTGCAAGAAATCGGGCGTCGGAAAATCGCAGTGGTTCAATCCATGGCGATAAAAAAATATCATTGAAATAGGGAAAAAACGGATTCTGGTAGCGCGTCCAAAGCTCGTAGCCCCAAGGCCCATAGGCAACAAACGCACCCACGATGCCGCCCATTGCCAATACGGCAACACGCTGAATTCGAGCAGTGATACTGGCGGGAAGCGCCATGAGGAATACTGCCAAGCCAATGGCATACGGCCCTGCCGTCAGCTTAAGGCCGACCGCAAAGCCGCCTAATAGACCAGCAAGCAAAACCGAAACGAGGCTTAGCTTAGAGGCTGCATTTTCGTGCGTGAAAGGCACCAACAATAATAAAAAGCCACCCAAGAAAAGTGCAACCAAATGCCACTCGCTCATGGTCGTACCCGCCGTCGGACCGCCAGCCGAGCCGGTCGCAGCAATTAAAACAATGCAAGCCACAGTAAAATTGTGCTTCAGCATAGGGTGATTTGCACGCTGGCTAGCCAATAACATCTGCTGGGCGATCAGCGACAGGAGAAAAAGTGCAATCATCATCGGTATCGCCAACACAATACTACTCAGCCATGACGGCACATCCGCTTTCGCCATATAGTAGTAAGGCAGATCAGCATACGGGCTATGAAAACTTTGTAACTGGGCAGGTGCAATATCGATTGCGGCGCGATCATTTACCCATGCGTAGGGATTGTAATAGTGATAGTTTTGCAGATCCCAATTGGCGTCTTGGCCTCGAAAGAGTGCAAGAAACGCAGCGAGAAAAATACATAAAGTGGCTATCCGCCAATTGAAAATTGGCGAATTGCTATCGCCATCAGGCTTATTGTTATGCATAGAAATGCTGGTTCCAAAAAAGCGGATTCAAAAACCAACCGCAACAGTCAATGTTTAGTAGCGATTTCAGCTAGTGCCATGGTGAGCATCCTATTGTAGACATGCGCTGCATTAACCCGCGAACACCCAGCGCTTCTTCGCCAAATAACTCAACGTTGCAACGAGCAAAATCGCGGCCGCTTTGCATATCGTCGCGTAGTTTGGCGCTAGCCAAAGCAAGGCGCCAAATACCAGCTGATTGATGCCAATGACACCAGCGGACACAGCGGCGAACGCGACCAGTTCAGCGTGGGTGCTGTGGCGCCCGCGTTCGAACACGAAGGCAATTGAGAGTAAATAGTTCACGCCGGTCGCTACTAGCGTCGACAGAAAGCTGGCGAGCAAGACATTCAGGCCCGTGCGATGTAAGAGATAAAACGTTGCGATTTCACATGCGGCACCGAGTGCGCCGGCAATTGCAAACAGCAAAACTTGCTGTTGCCTGGGACTAAATTTCCCCAACAGTGCTTTCAACGCGCCCATAGGTTGTATTTCAAAATGCACCAAATTGCGGCAACGCCGTCTTTCCAACCAATTTTTTTGCCTTCCGCATAGGTTCGACCGTAATAAGAAATGCCGACTTCAAAAATTCGTACGTCCGTGACTCGCGAAATTTTTGCGGTAACCTCAGGTTCGAAGCCAAAACGCTGCTCGCGCAGCTGCAGCGACTGCAACATAGGCGTGCGAAACATTTTGTAGCAGGTTTCCATATCGGACAAATTCAGATTGGTAAAGGCGTTGCTGATAAAGGTCAAAATACCGTTACCGATGGAGTGCCAAAAAAACAAAATCCGATGCGGCCGCCCACCCATAAAGCGGCTGCCGTAAACCACGTCGGCGCGATCTGACAACAGTGGCTTTAGCAATAAATTGAACTCGTGCGGGTCGTATTCCATGTCGGCGTCTTGAATGACTGTAAAATCCCCGTTCGCGCGCACAATGCCGGTGTGCAGTGCAGCACCTTTGCCGCGATTGACTGAGTGGCTTTCGATATCAAGCGGGAATTCTGGGTGCAGTGCTTGGTAGGCGATTAGCGCTGCCAAAGTGCCGTCCTTGGAGCAGTCATTCACGACTATGACCTGTTTGCTGACGCCTTCAATTAACTCAACGCTGCGCACCAAGTCCAGCATGCGGGCGATCGTTCTTGCTTCGTTGTAGGCGGGAATAACGATGGATAATTTCATACGATCTGAAGGTTAGGGCGTTATAAAAAGCGGGCAGATATTCGGGCAATCACTTGGACTATACAATTGCGAACCAGCAATTGTTCCGGGCTATTCATGCAAACGCTCAAATTTGGGAACTCTGCGGGCAATGCGGGATAAATTTCAAGCGATTAGATCGCCAGCAAGACAAGGCACAGAGTTGCATTAATACGAATAACATCGTAATTCCGAATCTAAACCAAATAGCTAACTGCGTTGCTGTAGCGAAGCCCTCGTCAACATACAACCACACAAAGCCCGCACACTAGACTGCTGACCGCAGCGCTG
>JANNYA010000094.1:0-14270 GCA_031409855.1 Rhodanobacteraceae bacterium
CTTTTGGCGGGAATCCAGAGAGCTTGTTCTGGCGTTGCACCATTGCAATTCGCTGTACTTTGCGCAAGTGCAGGCTGGATCCCCGACTAAAACATTCGGGGATGACGATCCATCAGTTTCGTTTGCTATCGGGTGCCATTCAAACTGAAGGGGAATCTCGGTAGTTTTCGCTGATTCGATATTAATGGGGCGACGGCGCACTGAGTTCGTCATTCCCGCGTGCTTTTGGTGGGAATCCAGAGAGCTTGTTCTGGCGTTGCACCATTGCAATTCGCTGTACTTTGCGCGAGTGCAGGCTGGATCCCCGACTAAAACATTCGGGGATGACGATCCATCAGTTTGAATGGCACCGTTTGCTATCAAGCCGCGCTCTTTATCATGCGCAGTTAGGCTAAGATGCGCCTGAAATCACCACAACTGGGCGTGATGGGGTCACAATGACAGACCAATTCGTTGAACTTCGCTATGGGCTAGAAAAATTTAAAAGTGACTGGCGGCAATGTTCGTTAGGCTCAGATTTTTTGGCGGAAACGGCGTTCAGCACAGCGCACGCGAAAGAGATCGCCTCGACAGTCGTCAATGAGTTTTTAGAACTTGCCTTCAGGCTCAGCGTTTCTGCCAGTAAAAGCTGGGTGCAAACGATGGTTTTTCCTGGGCAAACAATGACGTTGGAATTGGATGTAGTCGTTCGTCCTGAGCTTTTGAGCGACGTCAAAACGCAGCTGTTGAGTTTTCGCGATGATCCGGCCGCCTATTACGAAAGCCAGCTTGGTGCCGATGCGCCGGGCGTATTTTTCGGGATTGGTTATCTGGCCCATGATTTGGCTGCCGTCATCAGCACGCATCTAAAGGCCGATGTGCTCCTGATTCGTGGCAACGTCAATTTGCTGGAACAGGCTCATGTATGAAACACATTGTCTATAAAACACATTGTCGACGCGCCTCGGTAATGCCTGCGCGCGCGGGTGCCATTCAAACTGAAGGATCGTCATCCCCGAATGTTTTAGTCGGGGATCCAGCCTGCACTTGCGCAAAGTACAGCGAATTGCAATGGTACATCGCCAGAACAAGCTCCCTGGATTCCCGCCAAAAGCACGCGGGAATGACGAACTCAGTGCGCCGTCGCCCCATTAAACTCGAATCAGCGAAAACTACCGAGATTCCCCTTCAGTTTTAATGGCACCTGCGCGCGCAATCACCTTGAAAATTAAATGAATACAATAATGCAAGACGAAAATCAGCAAAAAATTCAGACTTCAGATTTTACCGTCTATTTTGAAGCGTCCGAGCAAACGGTGGTTTTGATGGGTAGCCTGCGATTGAACGCGGCACCCGAATACGAGCCGATTTCTCAATTGATGACGCAGGCGCTGGAAAAATTAGTGAGTAATGGCAAGCCCACACTGGTTTTGGATGTGCGTGATCTTAAGTTTCTCAATAGCTCTGGCATCAATTTGCTGTATCAATTTGTCCTTAAAGTGCGCAAGCAAGGGGGTATTGGCCTGAAAGTCCTTGGCTCGTCCAGTAATGCTTGGCAAACCAAGAGCCTCGGGAATATGACCAAATTCATGCCCACGCTGCAGTTAGATATTCATTGAACTGCGATGAGTGACTCGCAGCTCGATCCACGTTTGCGCAAACGGGCAGTGACTGCTCTGGATGAATTTGGCGCTGAACTCCTTGCTCTTGAAGGTTCCCACGGCAAAATATGTGTGGAGTTGATCGTTGAGCTCTTGGCAGCGATTGATGAGTTCGATCTGTTACACAATGTCGTTTTGGAACACTCGAGTGAACTCGAAAACGAGTTGGAGCAAAAGAATCAAGCGGTCGAACAGATCACGCAGAATATGCGGCGTTACCTGTCGAAATCTTTGTATCAGCGCATCGCAGGCGGCAGTCAAAGTGCGCAAGCGGGTGCCACTGCGCGGCGTAATTTGAGCGTGTTTTTCTCCGATATCGTCGGCTTTACAGAATTGACTGACACGGTTGAGCCGGAAACGCTGTCGCAGGTATTGAACACCTATTTGGGCGCGATGACCGAAATTTGTGAGCGCCACGGTGGTACGGTTGATAAATTCATCGGCGATGCGATCATGATTTTTTTCGGTGATGAAGAACAATCCGACCCGGCTAAAAGTGCACGCGCTTGTGTCAGCATGGCATTAGAGATGCAGTCAGCGACCGGCGCATTGCAATCCACGTGGGCAAAGTTTGGCACGCAGCTGGGCCTGCGCGTGCGCATGGGCATCAATTCGGGCTACTGCACCATCGGTAATTTTGGCTCGGGCGAGCGCGTGGCTTACACCGTGGTCGGCGGCAACGTCAATGTCGCCTCGCGCCTTGAGCATCAGGCCGAACCCGGTGGTATTTGCATCAGCGGCAGCACCTTTGCCCTCGTTCGTGATTTGGTGGACGTGCGGCCCATGGGCTCGCTCAGTGTGAAAGGCGTCGCGCATCCGGTGGAAACCTTCGCCGTTGTCGGCGCGAAAATTGCGAGTGAAAGCAATCCGTGGTTGCAAGTAAACGACCAGGGATTTACCTTGCGCAGTATGAGTGTGCAAAACAAGCAAATGTCAGAAATTCAACGGCAAACCATGCGCGCGGCGTTGGTGGCGGCGCTGGATAAACTCGACGGCGTTTGGGATTGAACGAACGAGTTCAGACGCGAACTAATTCAAACGCGAACTAGTTCAGACGCTGCGCATGGGAATCTGAATAATAATCTCGGTGCCTACGCCCTCGGTGCTGACACACTGGATGCTGCCTTTGAGCAGCTGCGTCACCAAATTATAGACGACGTGCATGCCCAGGCCCGAGCCCCCTTGGCCGCGCTTGGTGGTGAAAAACGGTTCGAAAATGCGGTTTCGTACAATTTCCGGCATGCCGATGCCGTCATCGCGATACTTGAGTAATATCAGACCGTCGTCCGATTCTGAGCTAATCAAGTCGGCGCTGATTTCGATATTTCCGTCATTTCGCTCTGGGAAAGCATGCGTGAGTGAGTTAGTGACCAGGTTGAAGATGATTTGTGAAAGCGCGCCGGGATAGGTTTCCATCATCAGCGTGGCGGGCACTAATAAGTCGATATGATGTTGTGTGCGCTTCAGCGTTGGTTTGAGCGTGAACAATACTTCCTCTAAGTAGCTTGCTAGCACAATCGTGCGCCGTGCTTCGCTGCCTTGATCGACGGCAACCTGTTTGAAACTGCGAACAAGCTTGCTGGCACGATCCAAATTCTTGAGCACCAAATCACTGGCTTCTACCGCGCTTTTAGAAAATTGCTCTAGCTCAGCTTTACTTAAAGTATTTTTCTCTAAATGCCTAGCTAAACGTTCGGTCTCTTGGCGTAAGTGCGACGCGGCGGTAACACCAATTCCCAGTGGCGTATTAATTTCATGCGCTACACCCGCGACCAAATTTCCTAGCGATGCCATTTTTTCGCTATCAACCAGCTGGCGTTGCGTGTTTTTCAGCGTCGCCAGGGTGGCGCTTAGTTCTGAGTTACTCGCACTCAAAGCCAAGGTGCGTTCACTGACGCGATCCTCCAGGCGTTCGTTGACGCTACGCAATTCTTCTTCCACGGCCTTTACATCTGATATATCGCGTAACGTGCCAACCAGGCGAACTGCCCGGCCCTGAGCATCGCGCTCGATGGCGCGTCCACGCCCCATCACCCAAGCCCAATCATCATCGACGGTGCGCATACGAAATGCAGCTTCAAAGTACTCCGTGCCTTCATCGATGTGCGCGCCGAGCGCAAGTTTAAGGCGCACCCGGTCGGCGGGGTGCGCAATTTTGACTAGAGCATCCAGCTCAATTGGCCCGTGCCGTGGGTTAAAACGGTCACGCTTTAAGTCCGTTAGTGGATTGACCGCTTGCATTTGGCCGCTCCGTAAATCTAAATCCCAAAGTTCATCTCGGCTACCCCACAGAGCGTGCTTTAATAACGCTTCGCTGCGTTCCACCAACTCTGCGTCATGCAATTTTTCTGTGACGCGCCGTCTGACTTGCGAATAAAAAAGCCAAGTCAGCAGCAGCGCTAAAGCGGTGTAGAGTGCTTTTGCCCAGATCGACAGCCAGGGTGGTGGCAGGGCAATCAGCGCAAGCGCGGTACTAGCGCTGCTGTATGTGCCGCTAACGCTGCGCACTTCAAACTGGTAATTACCTGCAGGCAAATTGGTAAAAGTAGCACTGCGTTGTCCCAATGCGGTATTTACCCAGTCTGGGCTCGAACCCAGGAGGCGGTATTGATACTGACTGGCGTAGGCATAGCCGAAATTGAGCGCAGAAAATTCGATCGTCCACATATTCTGTTGATGCGAAAGCGTTAGCGATGAAGCGAAAGGCGTCGCTGCCTTGAGCGGCGAGCCGGCGTTTTGCCAATTCAGCGGAACTGGCAAATTCAAAAGTCGCATATCAGTAAGTACAGGCTGCTCGAGTGCAGGCTTGTCGGTCAATTCGAGCGGGTTAAATCGGATCAAGCCTCCGAGGCCGCCGAACATTAAACTGCCATCGTCATCTTTGGTCGCGGAACCCAAGTAATAGCCAGAGCGATCCATGCCCTGACTTTCGGTCAGTTCTTGCGACTTCATTGTTTTCAGATCAAGTACGCCGATTCCCACCGTTGTGCTAACCCAAAGATTGCCATTGCGGTCCTCCAAAATGGCGCCGACGGCATCGGAGCCCAGCCCGTCAGATTTGCGCACCGCTTGAAAACGCACTTTGTCAGTAAACGGATCACCTTCAAAGGTCACGTGGTTGACACCGCCGCCCTGCGTGCCCAGCCAAATCGCGCCCGTGCTGGTCTCAAATATGCTGGTTACCGAGTCATGGCTCAGTTCGTTGCCAGTGCTGCTTTGGCCCGCTAACTCGTCAGGGTCGGTGGCGCGAAAGCGTCTAATTTTATGCGTTTCGCTATTGAGTGCGATCAGTCCTTGACCTTGCGCGCCAAGTAACAAGGTGCCGTTTTTAGTTCGAAAAATAGCGTTAATCGTCAGCGGTAGAGCGCCGCCTTCGCTGTCCAAAAAAGGCTCAAACGAGGCGCAGCCGGGGCAACGTGACAATAGGCCTTGATCATCGCTGGACGCCCACAAGGTGCCATCGCGATCCTCATAGAGCGCCAAAATTTTATCGCTATTGAGTGTGCGCGGGCTAGGCTCACGCGTACCGTAGCGTATAAAGCCAGCACTATTCAAACGCTGAATGCCTTGGATGGCGGTGGTGTCAACCAGCTGATTGAGTCCGCCGCCATTGGTGGCAACCCATAATTCACCTTTGCGGGTGCGCAAAATCGATTGAATCGAATTGCTTGCAATGCTGGTTGGGTCGTTGGGTTTGTGCACAAATCGAGCAAGCACGCCCCTGGCAAAATCGTAATGCACTACGCCGCCATTTTCGAGTATGCCGAGCCAAAGTGTGCCGTCCGGTTCGCGCCAAATGGTACGCACTGAATTACCGGGCAAGCCATGTTGCGTCGCATTACCAAACGCCTCGCTATCAAAATGCTGATGGATAACGCTGACCGAGCGTGTTTTCGGATTGTGTACCGCAACCCCGGCGCGCCAAGTGCCGACCCAAAGCTGTTGGCTGCGATCTTCAAACAGAGCTTGTGCCCGGTTCGCAGGCAGGCTCGTGGAATCGCCTGGGTCATACATAAAACGTACAAAGCGACGTGCACTGCGGTCATAGAGTGCACTGCCGGTCATCGTGCTGACCCAAAGCTCGTCGGCTTTGGTAATCATTAGCGCACGCACTTCATCGCCAGGCAGCGAGTGCTCAGCGTCCATGCAAGCATCTAATAACGTGCAGCTTTTGTCCTCCGGCTCAGCGCTGGGCTTTTCCCATACTTGTTTCTTAAAATGCTGCAGCAACATGCCAGCAGCGTTGAAATGCAACAGGCCACCGTTGGTCAACCCCACCCAGAGTTCGCCCTCGCGATCAAGCGTCACGACTTGCGCGGAACCATAGGCCCAGGGTTCCCCAGGCCAGCGCTGCAAAGTGCCATTGATACCACGCAGCACGCCGACGCTGGCTGCAACGACGGGCGCACCCTGCGCATCAAGCGTGACGAAATTGGCACCCGGAATCGTAAGATGGCTCAAAACACGCTCTGCATTGGGGTCAAAATGCGTCACGCCAGCGCTACTTGCCAGCCAAAGCGTGCCATCGGTATTGAGCACTAAACTATTAATTTGATCGCTTTTGAGCCCAAATTTACCAGCGCGATAGGCGCGAAAGCGCTCAAGCTTTAAATCAAGAAAGTTCAGGCCGCGCGATTGTGTGCCTATCCAGAGCCCGGTGCGCGCAGGGTCACTCGCTAGCGACAGTATGTGGTTATCACTGATTGCCCCGATCGGCTGGCTATTGCGGAAAAATGTTTTAAAGCCGTAACCATCAAATCGGTTTAGCCCGTCTTGTGTGCCAAACCACATCAAGCCGGTACTGTCCTGGGCGATCGCCCTGATCGTGGCTTGCGACAATCCTTCACTGGTGCTGTAGCTGCGAAATCGCACATTGTCGCGGCTTATCGGGGCGGCGGTTGCGGTTGTGAGGAAAATACAGACCAGCAAAAGCACGCACTGGAGGCAATGGCTGAGTCGGGGCTTGGCCGGGCGATCCAACCCAAAGAGTCTATTCCAGATTTTGGTCGAGACGATGATTTGCATAGTGCGAGCCTAGCGCTCACAGCCTCAATTGAGTAGTCCTTTAGCCAGTAACTTTGTTATGAACGCACTAAATTTACTGATTTCGACGGCCAGTCGTTGGTCTTTCAGGTAATCACTGAAAATCGATAGCCGCTACCACGCACCGTTTGCACGTAATCCTGGCAGTTTTCTGCTTCCAAGACTTTTCGTAGCCGCCGAATGTGCACATCCACCGTGCGCTCTTCAACATAGACGTTGGTGCCCCAAACATGGTCGAGCAGCTGCGCACGGTTATAGACGCGCTCTGGATGCGTCATGAAAAAATGCAGCAGGCGGTACTCCGTCGGCCCCAAAGACAGCGCTTTGCCGCGCGCGAACACGCGTTGACCCGCGCCGTCAATAAGCAATTCTGCCTGCTCAACGCGCATTTCATCAATCAAGCCCTGGGTGCGGCGCAGCACCGCTCGAATTCGGCTAATCAGCTCACGCGTGGAAAATGGTTTGACGATGTAGTCATCGATGCCTGAGTCCAGACCGGCAACACGATCATCCTCTTCACCCCGCGCGGTCAGCATGATCAACGGGATTTCTTTGGTTTGCTCATCGCGCTTCAAACGCCGCGCATATTCGATGCCGCTGGTGCCCGGCAACATCCAATCCAGCAAAATCAAATCCGGCAGCTGTTCGGCGATCTGCAACGTGGCGCTGGGCACATCAACGGCGATGACCGGATCCATCTCTGCGCGACGCAACGCAAAGCTCACCATGTCGCGAATCGCGGCTTCGTCTTCAACTAGTAGAATTCTTGGCTTCATGGTGGCAATTAAACGTTGGTATTGTGACGCTGTTGTTACAGCATAGCGACTTGGAGGCGCCCGTTTTTGCTGAGAAAAAATTGTCTTTCCCTAAAGGCTAACTAGCTGGATCCCGCTGTCTTCGCTGCGTTGCGATCAAAAGTGAAAATTTGCGTGCTAGCCGGCGGGTTTTGCTATGGATTGGCGGCGGTTTGGGTGGGCGTTAAATGCACAGAGTTGAATGTTGAATGCTGGTTTCGCAGCAAGCTCTTGACTTCCGCACGATTGCACATAAGCTGTGCACACTAATGATGTGGATGATTGCAGAATGGTCAACATAACTCTCACTGCGGACGAAAATTCAATTGAACGCGCGCGCGTCGCGGCGCAGGCAATGGGAACCAGTTTGAATCAATTTTTGCGCGAACAAATAGATCGTTTAGCAGGTTCGGATCAGCGCGAACGGGAAATGCAGGCTTACTTGGCGTCTGTGGGTACTGGCCGATCTGGCGGTTGGACGTTTAACAGAGACGAAATTCAACGTGACGTGCGAAATTAATATTTTGGTGTCGCTTTAGGACAGGTAATGGCCGTTTTCTTAGACACGAATATTTTGGTTTATGCCGAAGATGGTGATAGTGCTGGAAAGCAGGCGGCTGCTGCAGCGCTGATCGCTGAGTGCTATTTAAAAGGCGAAGCGGTTATTTCCACACAAGTCATGATGGAGTTCTACAACGTCGCAGTGAAAAAATTGAAGCTTGAGCCTGCATTTGCGGCGCAGCGCTTGCGTCTATTTGCCAAATTTAGAACGGTATCGACAACGCCGCAGTTAGTGCTTGCCGCAACTGATCTACATCGCTTGCATAGTCTGTCATTTTGGGATGCCATGATTTTGCAAGCAGCCATAACAAGTGGTTGCGACACCCTGTATAGCGAAGATTTCAACGCCGGACAAATCGTCTCAGGCGTCAAGATCGTTAATCCATTTAAGTTAATTTATTAGGCCTAGCTTTTAGGGCCGATCAATGCCAAAAGCTGAGCCCGTTCAATGAAAGTCAAGTCGATCAGACTTCAAAACTTCCGCTCCTTCGTCGATTCTGGCGAGATTGAGCTTAAACAAATCAATATTTTGATTGGTGCCAACAACTCGGGAAAATCAACTGTTCTCAGAGGGCTGAATCTCTTTCAACAGGGATCGGACAACTTAGCGGATGTGCGGGCTGGATCGACAACAGCTGAGATAGACATTCAAATTAAAGATACTTCAAGTTTTCCGCAATGGAACATACCAAATGATGCGGATAGCTCTTTTTTTTGGGTCAAAATTATCGCATCACCAGATAGGCTGAGCGGCAATACGGAGCTTGTGACGGAGTCGGATGGGCAAGTCAGAAATAGCGGTGATCTCAGACTACAAAACGCAGACGCCAAGCAAAGAAAAAGCTATTGGAGGAAGTGTTGGATTGGCTCAACGAAGACGAAACTCGCGCTCGAACAGCGTTACGTGAATCTGCAAGTGAAGTAATCGACGATCTCGTGGGAATTGAACGCGAGCTTTTTGGTTCAGCGAGAATAGTTAATGGCATCCAAAGCTAAAATGGTCGGGGAACCAAACTTATGAGCAGCGCAATCACTTCTTTATTTCGCAGCAACACCAGCCAAGCCCTGCGGCTACCCAAGTCGTCGGAATTGCCGGAGTTCGGGCCGGAATCCTGGGCAGTTTGGTTCGATGGCCCTGAGATCAGCGCTGATTTTATGGTGCAAAGGCTGCAACCTGACGTCCAGCAGCGCGAAGAATTTTATCCAAGCGCTACGCCAACCAATCTCTAAATCCCCGCAATAACCCCCGCCAATGCCGAAGCCGCCGCTGTCGCCGGGCTTGCTAACACGGTGCGCGCACCCTTGCCTTGGCGGCCTTCAAAGTTGCGATTGCTGGTCGATACCGCTAGCTGCCCCGGTGCCACTAGATCGCCATTCATCGCGATACACATCGAACAGCCCGTTTCGCGCCATTCGGCACCGGCGTTGAGAAAAATCTGATCTAAGCCTTCGGCCTGCGCTTCGCGTTTGATTTGTTCGGACCCAGGAACCACCAGCATGCGCACAGTCGGGGCAATTTTCTTGCCTGCCAAAACTTGCGCTGCGGCGCGCAAGTCGCTTAGGCGCGAATTGGTGCAGCTGCCGATAAACACGACGTCGACTTTGGTGCCAGCAATGGGCTGGTTTGCGGTCAAACCCATGTAAGCCAGCGATTTTTCGTTCTCCACGCCGCCTGGAAGCGGTGCGTTTAAGGTGGTGACTTGGCCTGGGTTGGTACCGTAGGTCACGGTGGCATCGATTTGGCTGGCGTCAATGTGGATTTCGCGATCAAATTTTGCGCCTGGATCGCTAACGAATTTGCGCCAATGGTTTACGGCAGCATCAAACGCTTCGCCCTTGGGTACTTTTGCTCGGCCGCGTAAATATTCGAACGTTATGTCATCAGGTGCCACCAAACCGGCGCGTGCACCGGCTTCAATGGACATATTGCACAGCGTCATGCGCGCTTCCATGTCCATCGCGCTGACGGTGCTGCCGCGATACTCCAGCACGTAGCCGGTGCCGCCGGCCATGCCGATTTGACCGATCACGTGCAGGATCACGTCTTTCGCACTGATGCCCGGTTTGAGTGCGCCGTCGATGTTGATCGCCATGGTTTTGGCTTTGGTTTGCAGCAAGCACTGGGTGGCAAACACGTGCCCAACCTCGGTCGAACCGATACCAAAGGCCAATGCGCCGAACGCGCCGTGCGTGCTGGTGTGGCTGTCGCCACAGACAATCACTTGGCCCGGTTGCGTGGCGCCAACTTCGGGGCCAATTACGTGCACAATGCCGCGTCGCGCATCGCCAAAACCGTACAGCTCGATGCCAAATTCGGCGCAATTAGCGACCAATGTGTCGACTTGGGCTTTCGCTTGCGGCGTGTAGTAGCTCAATTCACCGGCAGCGTTCGGCGGCAGGGTAGGGGTGGAGTGATCCAGCGTCGCCAATACTCGATCTGGGCGGCGTAACGTCAGGCCGCGCTCGCGCAGTTCGGTAAACGCTTGTGGACTAGTGACTTCGTGGATCAAATGCAGATCCACATAAATCACCGCTGGTGTCGCCGCCGTTTGCGCCACGACCACATGGCTGTCCCAGATTTTTTCGTAGGCGGTACGTGGTGCTGAAGAACTCATGCCGCCTCCGCAAGCGCTTTTTCTGCCGTTTCATTAACCGCGACTAGCGCAACCGCGCGCTGCTTTTGCCGCTCAATGCGATTGATTACTTCTAAAAATGCGCGCGCGCTGGCTTCAATGATGTCGGTGGAAATCGCATGCCCGCGCAGCGTTTGGCCTTGATAGCGTGTGACAATCGTCGCTTGCCCCTGTGCGTCTTCACCGCTGGTGAGCGCGCGAATTTGGTAGTCGACTAAGGTCACGTCAATGCCGGTGGCGCGCTCAATCGCACGAAACACCGCGTGTACCGGGCCGTCACCAATCGCGGCTTCGGCGATATTTTGCTGATCGGGGCCGATTAACTGCACGCTGGCAGTGGGCAGTGCCGATTCGCCGACGGACGAACTCAAATGCAGGCGCTGCAAGATCCACGGGCCTGGGCTGTGGCCATCTTCGCCGGATGCAATCGCTTCTAAATCGGCGTCGAACACTTCTTTCTTTTTGTCCGCCAATGCTTTGAAACGCGCGAACACCACATCCATCTCGGACTCCGGCACGTGCAGGCCCAGCACCACTAAGCGATCCCGCAGCGCATGGCGGCCGCTGTGTTTACCTAGCACGAGCGAGCTGACACTGACGCCAACGTCTTCGGGCTTCATAATTTCGTAGGTGGCGCGGTTTTGCAGCATGCCGTGCTGATGAATTCCGGCTTCATGGGCAAAGGCGTTATCGCCGACAATGGCTTTGTTGCGCGCCACCGCCATGCCGGTCAGCGTCGAGAACAAGCGGCTGGTTGGCTGCAAGCGGCGCGTTTCAATATTCGTGGTGACTGGGAACAGGCTGGAACGCGTGCGTATTGCCATCACCAGCTCTTCCAAACTGGCATTACCGGCGCGCTCGCCGACGCCATTGATTGTGCATTCGACTTGGCGTGCGCCAGCCTGCACCGCTGCCAGTGAATTCGCGACGGCGAGGCCCAAATCATCATGGCAGTGTGTACTTAAAATCGCGCGTTCAATGCCTTTCACGCGCTCGCGCAAAAATCGAAACAGCGCGCCGTATTCTTCTGGCGTGGTGTAACCCACGGTGTCTGGGATATTGAGCGTGGTGGCACCCGCTTCCAGCACGGCGCTAAAGACTTCAACCAAAAATTCTGGCTCGGTGCGGGAAGCATCTTCGGCGGAAAATTCCACGTCACTGCATAAACTTCGCGCCAGTTTGACCGCAGCGACGGCGTTGCTGAGCACTTGATCGGTGCTCATTTTGAGCTTGTGCTCGCGGTGAATCGGGCTGGTCGCTAAAAATGTGTGGATGCGCGGCTTTTCCGCATGTTTCACCGCTTCCCAGCAGCGCGTGATATCGCCGGCTTGCGCACGTGCCAAGCCCGCGATGATCGGCCCACGCACCTCGGCGGCAATACGCGATACCGACTCAAAGTCGCCAATGGATGCCTGTGGAAAGCCGGCCTCGATCACATCCACTTTTAGCTCGGCCAGCGCGAATGCGAATCGCAGCTTTTGCGCCTGGGTCATGGAACAGCCCGGGCTTTGCTCGCCATCGCGCAAGGTGGTGTCAAAAATTCTTAAATGTTCGCTCATTCGCAATCCTTCAATTTTGTGAAACAGCATTTTCAAAGATTAAAAAATAAAAAACCCCGCAGCGGTCGCCCGGTGCGGGGTTCGGAAGTTCCAGGTTTGACTGACCTAGCGCTTACCTACCGCACCGGGCGGTCTAAGTACTAGACAAAGTCTTCGCGCAGCGAACACGGCAGAGATGTGGTCTAACGCCGCTGCGGCGCTAAGGTTTAAGAAGCAGGTGGGCTTATTGGTCAACATAGGGCTTAGCCTGCCGCAAAAGGGCTGGAGCGGTCAAGCGTTGCCAGCGCTAATTTCGGTACAAAGCGATGCTTTTGCACGTGTAGGCCGACAAAATGCCGTGCTAGCCTTATGTATCTTTAATCAAGCAAGGAAGCGCCATGACGCCATATTTCTGTCGAGCTGTTGTTTTAGCAATGCTATTCACCGCCGCACCTGCATTTGCGCAAGACTACAATGATGACGCCGACGAGATTTTGGCAGAATATTTTTCTGATGAGGGGCCGGGCGCGAGTGTCGCGGTGCTGCAAAACGGTGAATTGCTGGTAGAAACGGCGATTGGCTACGCCGATCTTGATGCAGAAATAGCAATCGACTCCAGCTCGGTGTTCGATCTGGCTTCGGTGTCGAAACACTTCACTGCCGCCGCGATACTGACTTTGGTCAAGGACGGGCGCTTGGATGTGCGCCAGCCGGTCGTGAAATATCTGCCGGATTTTGTCGATTCCGACGAAGGACGCGCCGTGCGTGTGTCGGATTTGCTTTATCACATCTCCGGCCTGCCGGATTACTCCTCGGATGATTGGGACGGCACGGATAGCGCGTTCGCAAGGCTTACCACGGAAAGTCATTTGCGCTGGATGAATGAAACTGAAGCGAATGAAGCGCCGGGTGAAAGCTATCTTTACAATAATTCCGGCTATGTTTTGCTCGCCTTGATTGTGGAACGGGTGTCCGGCCAGCGCTTTGCCGACTTTGTACGCACGCGCTTATTTGGCCCGGCGGGAATGCGTACAGCACGCGTCATGGATCGCTTGAATCAGCGCTTTCCCGGTCAGGTAAGCGGCTATGAAAGCGATGATGACGGTAATGTTAGTGAATCCAGCTCGCCCAGTTCGGTGACCGGCGATGGCAATGTCTTTGCCAGCCTGAGCGATATGATCGCGTGGATGCGGGCTTTGGATGGCGCACGGGTGTTGGATGCCGCGCAAAAGCGCGCCGCGTGGGCGAACGGCAGGCTAGATTCCGGCGCGCCCATCGACGATGAAGGCACCGGCTATGGTTTTGGTTGGGTGATAGAAGGCGGCGGGCGCGTGTCGCATTCGGGCTCGTGGATGGGAACCTCAACCTATGTTTTGCGCGATGCGCGCAGCGGGGTTGATGTGGTGGTGCTGAGCAATGATGAGTCCGCCGATGTTGAAAGTATTGCGGAAGAGTTGCGGGCGTTGACGGATTAGCGAGTGGGTTCCAGGCTGCCCTCGTAGCGCACCAGCAACCCCGCAAGCGGCATTTGCGCGTGTACCAAAAAGCGATAGCGGCCCGCTTCACTGTAACTGTAGGCGTGCACCGCGCTAAACCACGAGGCAGGCAGGGGTATGCCAAACACGGAGGCCCGTTTGACGTGCCAGCGAAAGCCGTTGGCCTCGGCGGCAAGGTGAAAATCAAAACGCACCGCACCTAAGCGTTCGCGCAGTAACCCTGCTGGGCCTTGGCTCAAAATTCCGGGCATACGTGCTTGGCCGAAGCGCCGATGCCAAACTTCGCCACCATCACTTTTGACTTCAATATCCACCTGCGTTTCAACATTAGCTTGCGCAGGTGGCAATCGCGCAAAAAAGGCGCAAATGCGACTCAGCCAGCCAGTGCCGCGCGTGATAGTGCTCTGCCCGAGCAAGCGTACGGATTGACCGCCGTGTGCCAATTTTACTGGCGCGGGCAGGGCGTCGAAACTGGCCCCAAGTAGGCTCGGGAACAGTTTTACTTTGCTATTAGCTGGCAAGCTTTTCAAAGAAAGTCTTGACGCTATCAAACCAACCTTTGGCC
>JANNYA010000095.1:0-19463 GCA_031409855.1 Rhodanobacteraceae bacterium
TGGCTCTATGCGGGTCATGATTTCGACGTCTTGCAACTCGTGTGTCCAGACACCGCTGGCAATTGGCCTTGGGCAACTGAGGCATCAGAATGGTTCAGGAATTGGCAGCCGATTTTGGATCGCCCAATTGCTGCCACTGCAACGGCTGACATCCCAGTTACTGCCAGAACGGAAATTTGATGAAGGCAATAGGCCTCACCGGCGGTATTGCCTCCGGTAAAAGCTTTGTTAGCGATCAGTTCGCGGCACTGGGTGCGGCGATCATTGACACCGATATTTTGGCGCGCGTGGTGTTAGCACCGGGCAGTGCGGGCTTGGCGGCAGTTATTGCGATCTTGGGCGCGGATGTTTTAGCTGCAAACGGCACACTGGATCGGCGGGCGCTGCGGGCTCGCGTGTTTGCTGACGCGAACGTACGCGCCCAGCTTGAGGCGATTACGCATCCACGCATTAGGGATTTGGTGCTTGCGGGTGTGCGGGAAAGTGCTGCGCGCGCGCCTTATGCGCTGGTGGTTGTACCTTTGATGGCGGAAAAAGGCCGCTATGATTTTTTAAGCGAAATAGTCGTGGTCGACTGTAGTGTCGCCAGCCAAATTCAACGATTGATGCAGCGTGATGAGATTGATGCCACTTTGGCGCATCAAATGCTCAGCGCCCAAGCAACGCGCAGCGAGCGGCTTAAAATCGCGGATCACGTACTTAGCAATGACGATGCGGATCGCACCGCTTTGTGCGAGAACATCGCGGCATTGCATGCGCGAATTATTTTATTATGCAACAAGTAAGTTTGGCGGCTTAGTCACTGATGTGACTCAATCCGACGAAGTTGAAAACCCCCCACGTTACACTGCCTCCGTGACAATGAACGATTGAAGATGACCAATTTAACGCTAGATATTGACGAGACCCTTTTGCGACACGTGGATGCAAAACGACGCCGATTTGAGGCGCTTGATGCGCTGGACGCTGTCGCTGCACGTAGTCAATTAAGCAGCGAAGCGAAATGGTTGCGCGACGATTTGCACCAACGCAAAAAAAGCGGGTATTCATTGATACCAATTTGTGGGTATATCGAGTGAATCAACGCGAGCCAGCAAAGTCACGCCAAATTAGCATTTTCGCGCCCGACTAAGGTTTAGACTGCCAACGATGAGCGAACTTGCAATCAAATTGAATGACGGATTGGATTTGCGGCTAAGCATTGCCGGGCCGGGCGCGCGCGCGTATGCGTTTTTGCTGGACTTCAAATTTCGTGTGCTGGCGGCGTTGTTGTGGCTGGGCATAGGCATGACGATATTTCATCTGCTTGGGCGCGATGAGTTCGCCAATATCTTTGAGGAAGAACAAAAGCCGTTTTTGCTCACCGTGGGGATCCCAATCATGGTGATTTACTTTTTGTATCACCCAATATTTGAGTTGCTGTTAGGTGGCCGCACCCCTGGAAAAATTATCGCCGGTATCCGCATTGTCGATTTGTCCGGGCGCGCACCGAGTGCGATGCAGATTGTGTTGCGCAATATGTTTCGCCTAATCGATAGCCTGCCAGCGCTGTATGTGCTGGGTTTAGGCTTAAGTTTCTTCGGCCGATCGCGAGCGCGCATTGGTGATCTGGCCGCTGGCACGGTGCTGGTGCACGATGGCCCCAGGGCGAAGGCGCTCAACATTACTTTGGCGCAAGTACAAAACACGGTTTTGACGCCGGCACAGTGGGATTTTGCCCGCAATTTGCTGGACCGCTGGGGCGGTTTGATGCCCGATGAGCGCACCCGCTTGGCGAATACGTTTTTTGCGAAAGTGCAGCCAGGAATACTGTTCAATGCCGGGAACCAGCCGCTTGCAGCAGCGCAACTGGAAAGGCTGAAACGTCTTGTCGGTTGAAACGGCCCCCGCCCTAAATTTACCGCCCGAGCTGCCCGCTTTAGCGGCTGCACCGGCACCGGCGCGCAGCATGGAAACCAAACTTGCCAATACCGCCGCCACGCGCTGGCAAAAGTTGGTGCTGCAAACGCAACGCTTTGCCCAGCGCAAACCGCAGGGCTTAGCCGCAGCGCGTGCCTATGTGGCTGAGTATCGGGCGCTTGAACACGACATTGGCGCACTGCCCGAGCGCGGCGCCTTTCGCAGTGCCTTGGAAAGCGTGTATTTGCGCGCGCAAGAACAGCTGCTGCGCCCAGCCTACAATGTGCGCGCCGATCTCAAACGCTGGTTCGTGCATGACGTGCCGCAGGCATTTTGGGCGATGCGCATGGAAATCAGCATCGCCATTGTGCTGTTTTTGGGCTTTGCCGCGATTGGTGCCACCGCGGTGCACTATTCCGAAGACTTGGCGGGCTTGTTTATGGACCCGCGCCAGATGGACGAGGTGCGAGCGGGCAAAGTTTGGACCGACGCGATTTTTGGCGTCACGCCAGCGTCGGTGTTAAGTTTTGAGATCACCTTGAACAATATCTTGGTCGCCCTTTTTGCCTTCGTAATTGGCGCGCTTTATGGCTTGGGCACGGTTTATATTTTGGCGGTCAATGGGTTAATGCTGGGCGCGCTGTTCAAATTTACCTATGCCTACGGCGTCGGGGATCGCTTATTAAATTTCATCCCGGCGCACGGCATGGTCGAGCTATTTGTAATATGTCTAGCGGCCGGTTGCGGGCTGCATGTGGGCGATGCCTTGGTAAATCCTGGGCAAAAACCGCGCGCTCTGGCGTTTCGCGAAGCGATTTCACGCGCCACGCCGGTTTTGTTATTTGGCTGTGCGGGCTTGCTGGTGTGTGGCGTGATCGAAGGCTATATTTCGCCAAATCCTGCGGTTAATTTCGCCACGCGTGTGGGCATAGGCTTGAGCTGGTTGCTGCTGTTTTTGGGCGCGCTAACCGGCGTTATTTGGCGCGTATTGCAGGTGCGCGTGGACACATGAGCCGCCAGTTGCAAAGCCCTGAATTTGCGCCCGTGGCCATCGCGATATTGACCTTAAGCGATACGCGCACGCTCGCCGATGACACTAGCGGCAATTTTCTCGTGCAGGCGATTGCGAAAGCAGGCCACAAACTCGTTGAGCGCGCCTTGTTGCCGGACAATCGCTATCAAATTCGCAGCAAAATTAGCGCCTGGATTTGCGATGCGGCAGTGGATGTAATCGTGTGTACCGGCGGCACCGGTTTTACCGGGCGCGACAGCACGGTGGAGGCGATTCAGCCGCTGCTCGACAAGGAAATGCCCGGATTTGGTGAAGTATTTCGCGCCTTGAGCTACACCGAAATAGGCTCCTCCGCCTTGCAATCGCGTGCCTTTGCCGGGGTTGCCAATGCCACGTTTATCTTCGCGCTACCTGGCTCCAGCGGTGCCTGCCGATTAGCTTGGGATCAGCTGATTTCCGTGCAGCTAGACGCCCGCACCCAGCCCTGCAATTTGGTCGCGTTAATGCCCAGGCTGTTGGAAAGCTAAGGACATACCGTCATCCCCGAGTGTTTTTGTCGGGGATCCATTGGTACTCATGGATGACGCTATCGGAAATGAACAAGCTGGATTCCCGCCAAAAGCATGCGGGAATGACGGCACGGAGCTATTGCGCGCGCCGCCGCGCCCATTGCATGCAGGGCTGCTCAAACCAACGGTAGCTTGCTGCCGCCACGGCCACGGTGATGCTCAGCGTCAATAGAAAAAGCAAAGCACCATTGAAGTTGCTTTTTTTGAGTACTAACAACACCGGCAAATGCCAGAGGTAAATACCGTAACTCCAGGCGCCCAAGCGCCCAGCCAGAATTCGTAGCGCGTTGTTAGGCCGGCTAGCGGCGGCAAGTGTTTCGGTATCAAAGCGCACGGCGGCCCAAACCACCAAGGCAAAGCTGAACGCAACGCCAGAACGAAAAAACGTGGGAAACAGCCAGCTGTCCCAATATTGCTTATTGACGTCTTCTAGCAAGATCACCAGTACGATGCTGCTGAGCAAACCACTGGCAAAAAGGACTGCGGTACGACGTCGATCAGTCGCCGTCGCAACAAAATTCGTCTCGCTGCGATATTGCGCATGTTTGGCGACCAGCACGCCCAGAAAGAATCCTTCGCAAAGGCCCGGAAGCTGGGAAATCCAATGCAGGCATAGGGCCATATCCTGCTTGCTCAAGTAGTAAACACCAAAGCGGTAGCCAATCGCCATAAGGAAAACGAATACCGCCACGCCGAGCCAGACGCGATAAAGCGAACTAGCGCCGAAGCGCGTCAGCAACAAGAAAAAGCCCGCGACGTAGAGCTGCATTTCCAACGTCAATGTCCAGGTAACGCCATTGATGGCACCTGCGGCTTGTGCAAACCAGCCGTGCGTTAGCGTTAGGTGCGAAATGACCTGCAGTGCGCGGTTCGGGCCAGTAACGGCGCTGGCGTCTATTAGCAACAAAAACACCACGCAGGTCAGTAAATACAGCGGATAGATACGCGCCAGGCGGTTGCGCCAATAGTTGCTCCAATAGTTGCTCACGGGCTGCGTTTGCGCTGAGCTTTGCCCCTGAAAAAGCGCGCGCGTGGTGGCAAAGCCGCTGATGATCAAGAATAAATCGACGCCCAGCCAACCATGATGAAACCAGGCACCCAAGCCGCGCGGGAAATCCCAGGGCCCCAGCCAAATGCAGTGCATCCACAGCACCGAAATTGCACCGAAGGCGCGCAAAGCTTCTACCGTCGGCAGTCGGTTACTCATTATTTTGCTGACCTTGCGACGCTGCGAAACTTGGCCGCAAAGTATACCGGAGCCCTAGCTTGACTTCGCCCCGGGTTGCCATGCGGGCGTTGCAGTTGCAGTATTGCGCCCTATGCACCTAAGCTTTTAACGCCACACTTCATAGGAGTCACCCCAGCATGGCGCGCCGTATCGTCGTTCGAGTTTCTGCCATCCACGGCCGTGGTGTATTTGCCGCGTCCCCCTTTGCGGAAGGCGAACGCATTATCGAATATCGTGGTGATCGTATTTCGCCGGAAAAGGCCGCTGAACTTTATGGCGATAACACCGAATACGGTCACACGTTTTTGTTCACGCTCAACGACAAATATCTGGTCGATGGTGGCGTGAACGGCAATGCCGCGCGCTGGATCAACCACAGCTGTGCGCCCAATTGCGAAGCGATTCTCTACGTCAATGAAGACTACGAAGAAGAGAAAGACAAGCTGTATTTGGAGGCAATTCGCCCGATCAGCGCAGGCGAGGAGCTGTGTTTTGACTACGGAATTCGCTTGGACGTGCCCCACACGCAAAGATTAAAGCGCATTTGGACCTGCCGCTGTGGCGCAAAAGATTGCAGCGGCACAATGCTTAAGCCCAAGCTGCCAACAAAGGGCAAAAAGGCGAAAAATGTCGACGCTGTCTAACGCACCAAAAGCCGCCGGTTTACTGGCCCTCAGCTTTGCGATGTTGGCGTTCGCGCTGGCGTTTTTGACCGACTGGAGCAGCTATTTATCCGCCCCAGCACCGAAAACCATGGTGCAAAGCGCGACCGATGCCGCTACCGGCGCTGCGGTTGCCGTTAAAGATCGGGTAGCGGGTTGGTTTGACGCTGCCCCGCCAGCCGTTGTAAACCTACCTGAAGTGGCCGAGCCGCTAGACTGGAATAAGCGCGGCAAAGGCGTTTCGGTGTTGCTTGCGGTAAGCGCGATCTTGCTGGCGACACTCGGATTTGTTCGGCATGAACCTGGGCGCTTAATCGCATCAGCATTGGCTTTGGCGGGTGCGGCGTTGGCCTATCAATTTGTTTTGAAGGGCTTGGTCGCGATGGCGGCTGGGCTGATTATTGCTGGAATCTGCGCGCGGGCGGCACCTAGGGCTTGAGCCCAATATTATTGATTCGTCATTCCCGCGAGCGCGGGAATCCAGGCTTTTAAAACCTCACAATAGTTATATTGTTTTAATTACCCTGGATCCCCGCGTTCGCGGGAATGACGGGCGATGCAACGAAATTTCTGGAAAGATTGACGACAAGGAAGTTAGCAAATGAATTTATTGATTGAACTGGGCTGCGAAGAATTACCGGCGCAAGGCTTGACCGAGCTGGCTGGGCAATTTCGTGACGGCATTCGTGCAGGCTTGAAAAAGCGAGGCTTGAGCTTTAGCAACGTCGCTGCACTTTGGACGCCGCGCCGCTTGGCTGTGCAGGTATTTGATTTGGCCGCCGAGCAAGCCGCGCAACAGACTGAGCGCCGGGGCCCAGCGCTGGCCGCGGCCTTGGATAATGCGGGCGTACCGAGTAAAGCGCTGCTCGGCTTTGCTGCCAGTTGCGGCGTTACTGTGGAGGCACTAGAAAAGTTAGAAACCGATAAAGGCAGCTGGTTCGTTCATCGTGCCAGCGTACCGGGCCGGGCCACGACCGCGCTGATCCCTGAGGTTTTGGCCGAAGCGCTGGCTGGCCTTGCGATTGCCAAACCCATGCGCTGGGGTGATTCGACTGAAGCGTTTTTGCGCCCGGTGCATTGGTTGGTCGTACTTGCTGACGCGGATGTGGTGCCCTGCGTCGCTTTTGGCATCCACAGCGGGCGGATGAGCTATGGCCATCGCTTTTTAGCGCCGGCAGCCATCGAGTTAGCGCACGCCGATGCATACGCGGCGGCACTACTTGCGGCGAAGGTACAAACCGACGCAGCGGCGCGCGCACAAATCGTGCGTGATGGGGTGCAAGCCTTGGCGCTGGAACTCGGCGGCCGCGCTGAAATTCGCGCGAGCCTGCTGGATGAAGTGGTTAATCTGACCGAATGGCCGGTGCCGATCTTGTGCGCGATTCCGCCGGAATTTATGCGTCTACCCGCGGCCACAATCGTCACCACCATTGAAGTGCATCAACGCTATTTTCCGATTTATAGCTTGTCTGACAACGCGCTATTGCCCGCGTTTATTGGTGTCGCCAACATTGACAGCCTAGATCCACGTGAAATTCGTAAAGGCTATGAACGCGTGGTGCGACCGCGGCTTGCGGATGCCGACTTTTTCTATCAGCAAGATTTAAAAACGCCGCTGGCACAGCTGCAAGAATCGCTGAAAGCAGTGACGTTTCAGGCAAAACTCGGCAGCGTTTGGGAAAAATGCTTGCGCGTGGCAGCGCTAGCGCGTCAGTTGGCACCCGCATTTGGCGTGCGGGTTGAAATCGCCGAACGCGCAGCACTGCTGGCCAAATGCGATTTGATGAGCCGCATGGTGGGCGAGTTCCCGGAATTGCAGGGCGAAATGGGTAAAACCTACGCCTTGGCGCAAGCTGAAAGTAGCGAAGTCGCAATCAGCCTAGATGAAGTCTATTGCCCACGTGCCAGCGGCGCGCCAATCGCCGCGAGTGCGCTCGGCAAACTGCTTGCCGTGGCGGAACGTTTAGACACCCTAGCCGGAATTTTTGCCGCTGGCCTAAAGCCCACCGGCAATAAAGACGCGTTTGCACTGCGCCGCGCAGCACTGGGCTTAGCCCGCACGCTGATCGAAGGTGAGATTCAACTGGATTTGGTGCAGGCGATTCAATTTGCCGTTGCGCAGCTGCCTGCGGGTGTTGCGGCGAAGCCGGAACTGAGCGATGAGCTTTATGGCTTCGTGTTGGAACGACTGCGTGCTTACTATCAAGAACGCGGCATTGAATCACTGTTGATTGATGCGGTGGTGGAGCGCAAGCCGATAGATTTGCTCGATTTTGATTTGCGCCTACGCGCCTGTCAGGCCTTCCGCGCGTTGCCCGAAAGTGCCGCTTTGGTTGCGGCGAATAAGCGCATACGCAATATTTTGCGCAAACTAGATAGTGCCGAAGCGGAAGCCGTGCAGCTAAGCACGATCAATCCAGCCTTGTTCGAAAATGACGCCGAACACGCGCTTGATGCCGCCGTCCAGGGTGCAAGTCAGGACAGCACGCCCTTGGTTCAAGCCCAACGCTATGTCGAGGCATTGACGCGTTTGGCGGCACTGCGCGCGCCAGTTGATCAGTATTTTGACGCGGTGATGGTGATGGCCGAATCGCCTGATGTGCGCAGAAATCGCCTCGCTAGTTTAAAGCGTCTGTCGGAGTTGTTTTTGAAAGTGGCGGATGTTTCGGTGTTGGGTTAGGCCAATGATTCCAGCCAACTAACCCAGGCGTTAAAACGCGGGCAAGCTTGGCGCACTGCCGTCAAGTTACCTTTTAACAGCATCGTTCCAAAAGCGACTTTGTCGTACTTGCCAAGTTTTAACTCGGAAAATAGCGCTTTCAATCTCACACTTGGCGCGGTTTGGGCGCTGTCGTTTATGAGTTCGGCATTGCCATCGCAACTAGATAAGACCGCGCTAATTTTTGTAGAAAGCGCGTCGGAGTTAAAAGAATTTCCCGCATTCGGCACCGCAAAAATTAGTGATTCGAATTCGTACTGTTGAATATAGGGCCGAAAATGTCTGGGCCGACCGAGCTGGATTGCGATACGATTTTCCAGCTGTGCAGCAGTTTCGCCGGGTTTCCGCCCCTTAGAATGCGTAGAGATCGAAAAAAGTCGTCACCGAATCATGGTTTAAGAGTTTAGGCAGCTCGGCGCACACACGATCAAAATTTACACCACCGCCAGCCATGACGCCGCCTTCTGCAATGCGTTTTGTCACCAACACGATCGGCACAATATAAACATTTTGCGATACAAAAAGCGGTGCCAACACTTTGCTGAGAAACTCGCGCTCGGTTTGCCCTTCGCAAAGCACTGCTACACGTCGCATCAGGGTGTTCCACCGAGCAAATTTTTCTCCCACAGATCGCCCACACCATAATCACTGAGCCAATCTTTTAAACACGCAAGATCCAGGCGGCTGAATTCACTGGCATTGTCGATTTGATCGACCACGATAATATCGGTGGCGGCGAACTGGTTCGCAAAAGTCACGGATTGCGTCGAAGCGATCACTTGCGTGGTGTCTGATACGCTGCGAATCAGTCCCGCCAAAATCGCCAGCGCGAATGGATGCAAGCCCAGCTCGGGTTCGTCCAGCAATATTAGCGACGGCATATTGGGCTGCAAAAACAGCGTCACTAAACAAATAAAACGCAGCGTGCCGTCTGAGAAATCACTGGCATCAAAAATCGTTTCACTGGCGCGATGACGCCAGCGTAAGCGCATGAACTTGCCATCTTTTCCCTCGGGTTCCAAAACAAAGTCAAGGAAGAAGGGGGCCACGCGTTGAACGGTGGCAACAATTCGTTGGTAATGCGTAAAAGATTCGCTGCGAATATGGTGCAGAAATGGCGCTAGATTTTCACCATCGCGCATCAGCATTTGCGTCTGATCTACACGTGCCGCTTTTTTGATACTCGCCGATTCGCTGGTGTCGTGGAAGTGATACCTAAGCCACTTCTCTTTCAAACCACGCGAAAAAACTCCAGGAAAATCCTCAGAATGGTTGGATTTGACGTAACTGCTTACGAAATCAACAATAAATTCGTCGGTAACACTTGGCTCCAGACTGATAAATTGTTGATCTCCCGCAACTTCGACCAGAAAACTTAGTCGTTTTGTTTGTTTGCTACCGAAGTGCAAAAACTTGCTAGCACCACCTTGCTGGCGAACATAAAATTCAAGGTTTTGGCGGCTAAACTGCTGATAAAAATCAAAAAAACTCAAGAAATTCGACTTCCCCGAGCCGTTGGCCCCGATCAAAATGTTAATCGGGCCAAGTTGTAAGTCGAGCGCTCGAATGGATCGAAAGCCTTCGATTTTGATCCGTTCGAGCTGCCCGTGCGCCATAAAACTACGCGACCGCTTTTACCGCGTTCGGCTTTTGCCATTCCACCATCAGCTGATCCCAGCGCACTTTGGCGCTGGCGTAGTGCGCTTCTTTGACGTGGCCGTAGCCGCGAATTAGTTCAGGAATCTTGGCAATTTCCACCGCTAACGCGTGGTTGCCGCTGTTCAAGCGGCCCAACAATCCTTCAATGCAGTTTTTGTAGTCAACAATTAGCTGACGCTCCATTTTGCGCTCGGCAGTTTTACCGAATAAATCTAAGCTGCCGCCGCGCAAGTGTTTGAGCTTTACCAGTTGCTTGAAGGCTTTAAAAGTCCACGCGCCAAATTCTTGTTTCTTCAAATGCCCGGTCACTGGATCTTTTTTGGAAATCAGCGGCGGCGCTAGATTGAATTTCATCGTGAAATCGCCGTCAAAGGTTTCATTGACTTGCTTCTCGAAATCACCGGAGGTGTAGAGCCGTGCGACTTCATATTCGTCTTTGTAGGCCATTACTTTGGCGAAATAGCGTGCCACGGCGGCGGTCAGCTCGGTTTTGCCAGGATTGGATTTGCTTTCGGCAGCGCGCACCTGATCAACGAAGTCACGATAAGTGCGCGCGTAGCTTGCGTCTTGATATTCGGTCAGCAGTTTTTCCCGGTGCGTGATCAAATCATCGACGGTTTTGGTTATGGGCGCTTTCGCAAACATCAAGGCGGTGGCGGAATCAAAGGCATTGGCGCTGATTGGGCGCACGGTATCGACAAGTAGGCCGCTGGCTTTCAACACCAGCTGCATATTGGTCGCCCCCATGCGGCCCCAGTTAAACGCCAGCTTATTCATCGCAATCGCGGCGTCATTCAATTCAATGGCGCGCATCAAGGATTCTAGGCTTAGCGGCACCAAGCCTTTTTGCCAGGCGTAGCCCAGCACGAACAAGTTGGTCGCAATCGAATCCCCTAACAGCGCAGTCGCGATCTCGGTGGCGTTGAGCACGTCGAGATTTTTATGCCCAAGTGCCAAGCCGATCGAGTCCAACATTTTCGTTAGCGGGAACTGCATATCCGGGTTGCGGGTGAAGGTGCCCGGCATAAATTCGTAGGAATTGATCACCGCAAAGGTGCGGTCTTCACGAATTTTGCTCAGTGCCCAGTAATCGTTGACTACAACCACATCGCAACCGATCACTAAATCCGCCTCGCCCGCAGCAATACGCACGGCATGAATATCCAGCGGTGCTTTCGCAATGCGCACGTGGCAAGTCACCGCGCCGCCTTTTTGCGCCAAGCCGGTTTGATCCAGCACCGTCGTGCCTTTGCCTTCTAGGTGCGCAGCCATGCCAATTAGTGCGCCAATGGTGACCACGCCGGTGCCGCCGACGCCGGTGATCAAGATATTCCAGGGTTGGCTCAGATCCGTGTGAAACGTCGGATAGACCAAATCCGCAAAGCCCGGATCCGCGCCGGAGCCACGGCGTTTTTTCAAACCGCCATCGTAAATCGTTACGAAACTCGGGCAGAAACCTTTGACGCAGGAATAATCTTTGTTGCAAGAGCTTTGATCAATCGCACGTTTGCGGCCAACTTCGGTTTCCACCGGCAGCAAAGACACACAGTTACTGACCACGCCACAATCGCCACATCCTTCGCACACGGCTTGATTAATCATGATGCGCTTCGGTGGATCCACCGCCAACTTACGTTTGCGGCGTCGGCGCTTTTCAGCGGCACAGGTCTGCTCGTAAATAATCACGGTGACGCCGGATTTTTCGCGCAAGCTGCGCTGCACTTGATCCAAATCATCGCGGTGTTCTAGTGATACGCCGGTCGGGAAGCCTTCAACGTTTTCCCATTTGCCTGGATCGTCGGAGACCAGCACGATTTGCTTGACGCCTTCGGCAGCGACTTGGCGAGCCATATCTTGGACTGAGAGCGTGCCATCGACCGGCTGACCACCAGTCATTGCCACCGCGTCGTTATAAAGAATCTTGAAGGTGATATTGACCTTGGCCGAAACGCAGGCGCGAATCGCTAAGGAGCCGGAGTGGAAATAGGTGCCATCGCCCAAGTTTTGGAAAATATGCTTGGTTTCGGTAAACGGCGATTGCCCAATCCAGGGCACGCCTTCGCCGCCCATTTGCGTGAAGGTGTCGGTTTTGCGATCCATCCAGGTCACCATGTAATGGCAACCAATGCCGCCGGTAGCGCGCGAACCTTCGGGCACCACGGTCGAGGTGTTGTGCGGGCAGCCCGAGCAAAAGTGTGCGGCGCGCGGGAAATTCGCACGCGGCAAGGCCAGCTCTTTTTCTTTCGCAGTTAAAAACGCGAGGCGTTCTTTTATGCGATCGGATGTAAAGAATCGGCCAAGTCTTGCCGCAATAAGGCGCGCAATTCGCGCGGGCGTTAGCTCGTCAATCGAAGGCAGCACCCAAACGCCCTGCTCGTCATATTTACCGACAATGCTGGGGCGTATGCCCTGATCCCAGTTATACATATGCTCTTTCATCTGTGCTTCGATGAAGGAGCGCTTTTCTTCGACCACGATAATGTCTTCTAAACCCTTGGCAAAATTGCGAATGCCTTCAGGCTCAAGCGGCCAGGTCATGCCGACTTTGTAGACACGAATGCCTACATCACGGCATTCCTCTTCTTCAATGCCCAGATACTCCAGCGCCTGCAGCACGTCCAAATAGCTCTTGCCGGTGGTGATAATGCCAAGGCGTGCTTTGGGCGAGTCAAAGATAATTTTGTCGAGCTGATTCACGCGCGCAAACGCCATCGCCGCCTGCATCGCGTATTGGTGCAGACGCATTTCCTGCTGCATTGGCGGATCCGGCCAACGAATATTGAGCCCGCCCTGCGGAATCTCGAAATCGCTCGGGATCACGATGCCCAGCTGATGCGGGTTGACGTGCACCGAAGCGGAGGATTCCACGGTTTCGGCAATGGTTTTAAAGCCGACCCACCGTCCGGTGTAGCGGCTCAGCGCCCAACCCAGAATGCCCATGTCCAAAATATCTTGCACGCCTGCTGGGTTCAAAATTGGCATCATCGCCGAGATGAATTCGTGCTCGGATTGGTGTGGCAAGGTTGAGCTGCGACACGCGTGGTCATCACCGGCCAAAACTAAAACGCCACCGTGTTTACTGGTGCCAGCCGCATTGCCGTGTTTAAACACATCGCCCGTGCGGTCCACGCCCGGGCCTTTGCCGTACCACATGGCAAAAGCACCGTCGACTTTTGCACCGGGAAACAAATTCAACTGCTGCGAGCCCCAAACGGCAGTCGCGGCCAAGTCTTCATTCAAGCCGGGTGCGAATTCCACACCTGAGCCTTTCAAATGTTTGCGCGCTTTCCACAACGCTTGATCCAAACCGCCCAGTGGGCTGCCGCGATAGCCGGAAATAAAGCCGCCAGTATTCAAGCCAGACGCTTTATCGCGCTGGCGCTGCATCAGTGGCAAGCGCACTAGGGCTTGGATGCCGGACAAATAAATACGCCCGTCGAAACGGGTGTATTTCGAGTCTAGGGTGTAGTCGGTGTCGAGATATTCGCTGGTGTTTAGCTTGCTTTGGGCAGCAGCGGTTGAAGTAATCACGGTGGACATTTTTGCGCCTTCGGTTGGGGCCAAATTCAAATTTTTTTGCGTGTTTTTAATGCAGTAAACCGTAGTTCAAATTTATTTCAGAAACTTACTCGGATCGAACAGCGCGCGACAAGCGCCAAGTTTCAATCAGTCAACACGATAACGCCAGCGGCTTTCGCAGCGCGCGCCAATTTCGCATCTAATGTCGCTAAGGCAAAATTGAGCCGTTTGGACATTTCGAGATAAATGTAGTCATAGGGCGTTAAATCGTATTGCAATGCACCTGCCAAAAGCGCATCAAAGCTAAGACTTAGCGCCTCAAAACGCATCGGTAAAGATTGAACTTCACGTGCCAGTTGACTCAACAACGAGGCATCGACACGTTTACGCCGCATCGCGCTACACATCACGCTCGCAAGCTCGAGCTTGAAGAGCACGGGCACAACGAAATTCGAGTTTGTTGCAGCGGCGAGCACTCTGTTCGCGGTTTCACTTTGCTCATCGGGCAAAAGCCAAGCGGCGGCGATAGAGCAGTCGATAACTAGGTGTTCTGGAATCTGGCATGTCTGCCGTGCCGCTGTTACAGCACTCACTAACGGCGGCCTTGTTCTTTCCAAGCCTGGATGTCTAGCTGAGTGATCCCGGTTTCGCCAATTTCATTGCGTAAACGTTGAATGCTAGCAATTGCCTGTGCAATCTGGGCAGGACGCGCATCTGCCTGAAAAGGCACCAAGCTTGCAACCGGCTGTCCATGGCGCGTAATCGTGATTTTTTCACCCGCAACCACTTGATCGAGTAGCTCGCTGAATTTGGTTTTTGCTTCAAAAGCGCCAACAGACAACATTGTTCTATCCTAACTTAAAAAAACTGGTCAACCAGTTTGCAGAGTATAGACTAGTGCTAGCAAAACGGCGCGTGACCGAAAGAAATGTTAGTCAAACACAAATGACACCTGCTGCGGCTCAATGCGCCCGGCTTCATGAAAAATACGCTTGAACTCGGCGCGCGACACGCTGACGTAGCGCTCATTGCCGCCAATTTCGACTTGTGCACCTTCCGTCAATGCGTGCCCAGCATCGTCGACGCGCACCACCATCGTGGCTTTGCGCCCCGTGTGGCAGATGGTTTTTAGCTCCACCATAGAATCGCACCACGCCAATAGATATTGGCTGCCCTCGAAAAGCTCACCACGAAAATCAGTGCGCAAGCCGTAGGCCAGTACGGGCACGTCCAGTTTATCGACGATATCGGTCAGCTGCCAAACCTGCGCCTTTTTTAGAAACTGCGCTTCGTCCACCAGCAAACAGCTGATCGGGCCTAACTCGTGAATGTTGGACTGCACCAGTTCCAGCAAATCGTCCGTGCTGCTAAAGACCAGGGCATTAGATTTCAAGCCAATACGCGACTGCACCACGCCTACGCCGTACCGATCATCCAAACGCGGCGTCAAAATCAGCGTGCGCATGCCACGCTCGTGATAGTTGTGCGCGCTTTGCAGCAACATCGTGGTCTTACCGGCATTCATTGCCGAATAGTAGAAATATAGTTTGGCCATTTCGGGGCGTGGTCAATCATTAAGCTGGTTAGTCTAACCGCTTACAACCAGCCCGAATGCGACGTAGACGCTAGGAATAATTGCTAACCCTAATCGCGACTTTCAACCGCGCGCACGCCCTGTAGGTCACGCGATCTTGCTTGCCCGTCAGCGCGAATTTGCTCTCGTTCTTGACGCGTCATACATACGGTAGTCGTCATGTTAGAGCCGGTACGCTTGACGCGCTCACAAATTTTCTCCTCAATGCTCGCCGCACGCGTGCGTAAAGACTCGAAATCTGTCACAACAAGATTTTTGTCGGCCTCAGTTAAGCCAGCGAAATCTGAAATTCCTGATAGGCGTCTAGCAAGCGCGGTCGCGTCGGCTAAATAGTCCTTGCGCTCGCTTGACCGCAGTTTGGGCGCCAATTTCTTCAAAATTTCCACACGCTTGACGAGTTGCTTAGGCGAGACTTCATCCAACACCAGCACCGCTGGCGCGGCCGCCGCAAATACAAATTGTGATAGAAATAAAAATAAAACTATGAGTTTGCGCATCGGGAAACGCCCTATTTTAGACAACGAAATGTTGCTTGGTTATTATTACGAATAAAATCGTAGGTTGTAAAGCTTCGCTTTCAATTTGTGATTTAAATATATAGCCTTACACGATCAAATTTGTCTACGACAGAGGCTGTAAATGACGCGCAAACCCAGCTCCAAGCCGACCGAGGCTGAACTCGCAATACTCAATGTGCTGTGGCAATCAGGGCCAAAGCCGGTGCGCGATGTCAATGAACAGTTACAGGCGGGTAATCAGACGACCGGCTACACCACCACGCTTAAGCTCCTGCAACTGATGCACGGCAAAGGCTTAGTCATCCGTGATGAAAGCGAGCGCGCCCATATTTATGCGGCAGCGATGCCGAAATCGCAGGTTGAACACTTAATGCTGGGTGATTTGGTATCGCGTTTGTTCGGCGGCTCGTCGCAACGCTTAGTCATGCAGGCCTTGGGGCAAACGCCACCGGTCAGCCGTGTTGAACTCGATGAAATTCGCGCCATGCTCAATCAGATGGAGCAAGATTTATGAATAGTTTGCCGCTTGGGTTTGGTTTTCAAGCACTGCAGGCGCTGGGCTGGGCTTTGCTGCACTCGCTTTGGATTGGCGTGATCATCGGGGTAGTATTTAGCGTTTTACGGCATTTGTTTCGCGATCAAATAAGCTTTCGCTACTGGCTAGGGGTGGTGTGCTTATTCGCGTTCGCAAGCATTGAAATTGTGTTGTTCGCAAATGCACTACTCGGCGCTGTTTCGCTGCCGCCCGAGCTGCTTTCTGGCCGCGCAACAATCACTGCGTTGGACGGTGTTGTCGTGGCGGGTGAGATGCTGCCCAACATCGAAGCCGGCAGCATGCCTTTGACCCTGCTGATTAGTTTCGCGTGGCTGCTCGGCGTAGGCGTCAGCGTTTGGCGCTTGATGCGCGCGCAGCACGCGCTGCGCTTACTTGCCTTCAATGCCAAATCAGATCTCGATTTGGGGCTCGAGCGCTTGTGCGCGCCTTTGTTAGCAATGTTGGATTTGCGCACGAAAGTGCGCTTTGCCGTGAGCGAGTTGATTGACGTACCGTGCGTCATTGGGCTGTTCAAGCCGATGGTGATTTTACCGGCAGCCCTGCTGGCGCGCATGCCCCGGGATCAGCTGGAATTGGTATTGCTGCATGAGTTAAGCCATATCAAGAACGGTGATTTGTGGATTAACGCCGCGCAAATTGCGCTAGAAGTGCTGATGTTTTTCCACCCGGTCGTGCATTGGATTAGCGCGGATGTGCGCGCCACGCGTGAACGCCGCTGTGATCGCGCGGTGCTTCACGTGCGCGCAGCACCCGTGCGCTATGCGCATGCCTTAGTCAGTTTGGAGGAATTTCGCCACGAGTTTCGAGACTTGGCGCTTGCAGCGACCGGCGGCGAGCTAAATTCGCGGGTGCGCGAGATTTTGGCATCGCGGGCGCGTGTGATCACGGTCCATTCCAGACCAACGATGCACGGCACGGTTCTGTTGTCCGTTGTTGCGACGGTTGCGCTTACGGGTGCCATATCGAGTGTGTTTATCCCACACCCGGTTCCAGCGCCAGCGCCCGCCGCACCCGATAAAGTGATTGAGCAACCGGCCTTGCTTGCGACGCTCAACCCGCAACCCACGCCTGCGCCGGTATTTGCCGAACCCAGTCTGCAAGTGCTGACTGCAAGTGCACCGCAGCGCACGCCGATAGCCATAGCACAGGCAAAAAGCGCGGCTGTGATCGCGCGTCCGGTGCTGTTCGCATCGCGCAATCGTTTGGCGTTTCGTGCGCTACCGAAACCGAGGCTTACGCAGATTGCAGCGGATGAACTGACGTCGACATTAACTGAGATCGGCAGTATTGCTGTTGACCCTAGCGTAGTTCAGCCGCCCAAAGTGATTGCGCGCGTGCTGCCGACGTTTGCACTAGGGCAAAAAAAGCTGCAGGCATTTGCATTGAGCTTCAGCCTAAATAGCGATGGCGTGCCACAACGGATTCGTCTAGCACGCGGGCAGGCTTCGGAAAAACAATTGCTGGCCGCGCAAACTGCGCTCGCACAGTGGCGTTTTGAGCCAAAGGCAAGCGCAAAATTCGTCGGAAAACGACTTGAGCAGCAGTTTTCATTTCAGGAGCTATCTTTCGGCCGGTGCAAGCCTGCTGTTGGCACCCGCCTTTGCCGCTAACTCATTCGCCGTGACGGACTCTCGATTCGACGCAGATTTAGGCCCAAGCTGGATTCGCCCGCACAGATCGCGCTGATGTCGTGGGTGTTAAAGCGAATGAGCGGCGCAACATCGTCTTTGTACAAAGATGTCACGACCAATTCACCCAATTCAGCCAATTCACCCTGGGCGCCATCGATCACCGCGAGTTGCGTCAGTGGCGACAATAGTTCGACGTAGTGCGCGTCCTCCATGAGATAAAGACCGTCACGATCCATGCCCTCGACAGCGATTAAACCCGCACTTTCAGCGCTGTAGTGTCGATAGTCACCGTCACGCCCGCTTTGCAACAAGCGTGCGCGTTCTAATAACAGCTGCCTAATCTCAGCGCCGCGCGGCCCAAAAAATCGATCCACGAGCGGCGGCGCCAAGCCTGCCTCATAGCTGTCCTGGCCGGTAAAATCACCGAACAACGTTGGATTTTCCTGGGCCGAGGTCAACGCAACCACGTCGAAAACGGGCAGCTTTTCAATGTCTAATAGCGAACGAACATCACCGGGATTAACATCGTGGGCCGCCCAAAGCCTGCGATAAAACGGCATGCGCCACGCGCGCGCGAGCAAACGTTTGAAGCGTTCGTTTTGTTCTTGCCAGATGAAATCCCGGCTAATCGTCGTGTATTTCGCCAAAAACGCGTCGCCGATTAAGTATTCTCGGCGCAGTGCGGTGGCGTTAAAATAATCTGAGTTGAGTTTTTCCATGGGCTAGGTGGCATTGCCTCGATTGGCTGCGGCGATGCTATCGCATACACGGAGCGGACGAATTAACGCAACGGGTAACGTAACTTAGGCACGTGGTGCTAATCTCGCGCGTCACAATTTTGGCGCATCGACGACGGCGCAAAAGCACATGAACAAGTTTTGGATTTGGTTGAACCAACTCGGCTCCCCACCGAATTTTTGGGCCTGGAGCCAAGCGTGGTTACGCGGCTGTTTGGCCTTGGCGCTGATAATGCTCGGCATCGGTTTGTATGGTGGCTTGGTCATGGCGCCTGCGGATTACCTACAGGGCGAAAGCTTTCGCATTATCTATATGCACGTGCCCTGCGCGTGGATGAGCCTGTTTGTGTTTATTTTTATGGCGCTGCAGGGCGCTGCTGCACTGATTTGGCGCATTAAGCTGTGCGAAATTTTTGTGGTGGCCGCCGCACCCACGGGAGCGGTATTTACCGCCGTGACGCTGATTACCGGCATGCTTTGGGGTAAACCGACCTGGGGAACGTATTGGAGCTGGGACGCGCGCTTAACCTCGGAGCTGGTGTTGCTGTTTTTATACTTGGGCATTATCGCGCTGTATCATTCTTATACTGATCACCGCGCCGGCGCGCGCGCGGCGGCAATTTTGGCCTTGATAGGCGTGGTAAACGTGCCAATCATTCATTATTCGGTGACGTGGTGGAATACCCTGCATCAAGGGCAAACTGTCAGTTTTACCGGGCAGAGCAAAATGCACATGACCATGCTGTGGCCGCTCTTGGTGCTTACTATCGCAGTCAAACTTTACTGGATTGCGGTATTGCTGCTGAAATCGCGGCTGTTGATGCTAAAACTAGAGCGCGGCAAAAGCTGGGCACGCAAGGTCTTGGCGGGTGCAGCATGAGCGGACATTGGCCTTACATTATCGCTGCTTACACAATTTGCTTTGTATTATTCGCGGCTGATTGGTTTGCATCGGTTTTTGAGCTGAAAAACTTAAAGCGCGATACCGTGATGCGCTTGCGCCGGGACGAAAGCCGCTCCGAGGCGAGCAATAAGTCAACGGTTCGCGAGCAAAGTAGCGTTGATAACCTAGTGGATAGAGCAAATGAATGAGGCAAGGAAAAAACGCGTTGCGCTGATTGGGCTTTTGGTGCTGGGTGTTGGCAGCGCCACCGCACTAG
>JANNYA010000096.1:0-2839 GCA_031409855.1 Rhodanobacteraceae bacterium
AGATTGGAATTGCGCGCGGACTCAATTGGGTAGTAATTCAAATCGATCACGCGATCCAAGGCCGCCACTGCACGCTGCACCGTTTCCGCCAGCTTGTCAAAATCAAAACCCTCAGCGGTGATGTGTTTGGCCAAATTGATCGAGCCCAAATTACACACGGCGGTTTCACCAGCGTCAGTCACTTCAATAATTTCGGTGCACAAATTCGAGCTGTGTACCACGCGGCCCGGCAGCGCGGTTTGATTGCACAAGGCATTCGAGCGGTCTTTAAAGGTCATCCAACCATTGCCGGTTTCCGCCAGCGTGCGCATCATGCGCGCATATAATTCGCGGGCGGGCAGCGTTTTCTTGGCTAACCCACGCAGCTCGGCCTGCACATAGGCGGCATCGAACGCGGCGCCAAACAAATCGGTCAGCTCGGGCGTGTCTTTGGGGTCAAATAGACTCCAGTTCGCGCTGGCTTCGACGCGCTGCATAAATAAATCCGGCACCCAATTCGCTAGATTCAAATGATAGGTACGCCGTGCGGCATCGCCGGTGTTGTCGCGCAATTCCAAAAACGCCTCAATATCGGCGTGCCAGGTTTCCAAATACACACACGCCGCACCTTTGCGGCGGCCGCCTTGATTCACCGCTGCAACGGAGGAATCCAGCGTTTTCAGCCACGGCACAATGCCGTTTGACACGCCATTGGTGGAGCGAATCAAAGCACCGTCGGAGCGCACGCGATGAAACGGCAGGCCAATGCCGCCGGAAAATTTGCTCAACCGCGCGACATCGTGATAGCGCCCATAAATGCTGTCCAGCGAGTCTTTGGGTGAATCCAGCAAATAGCAGCTAGACATTTGTTCGTGACTGGTGCCCGCGTTGAAAAGTGTTGGCGAGCTGGGTAAATAATCCAGCGACGCAAATAATTGGTACAGGGCAATCGCTTCGGCGACGTCGTCACCACTGAGCGCGCAGGCCACGCGCAGGAAAAAATACTGTGGGGTTTCGATTACTGAGCGTTTGGCGGTGTGTTTCAGCAAATAGCGGTCAAACAAGGTGCGCATTCCAAAGTATTCCAGCGCGTGGCTATAGTTGGGCTGGATCGCGTCATTGAGTTTGCGGGCATAGCGCTGGACAAAATTGGCGACCCGCGCGTTGATTAAACCCAGCTCAAAGCCGTGCGAAATCGCTTGCGAAAACGACTGAATTTCTTGCGTGCTGACTTCTTTGTCGATGTAGCTACTCAACAGCCGCGCTGCGAGCTTGGAGTACTCCGGCTCCTCTGCGGTCAGTGCGGCAGCGGTTTGGATCGACAGCTCGTCCAGGGCTTTCGAGGTAGCACCATCAAACACGCCGCTAATGGTTTTTAGCGCGACCCGCATCGGATCAATATCGCTTAAGCCCGCTGCCGCACGCGTCACCGCGCGGACAATTTTATTGACGTCAATCGCTTCATAGCGGCCATCGCGCTTGATGACCGACATCGTCGGTGCCGAAGGCGGTGGCTGTAGTTGGAAACGAGTTTGTGGCGGGGTTGCGTTTGCTTCAGCAGCTAGTTCATCAGCATAGTTAATTTCGGCAATTTCGGTCATGCGTACACCTAAAGTTTGCGCACAACGGTCAGCGCCCAAGCGCTCCGTCAATGCGGGTCAACTCATAGGGAATTACGGAATAGACGCGTGCACAGCACAGCATTGGGCAATCAAGCCCATCTATTGCCGCAACCCGCCCTAGAGGTGCCTGCATGGACTGCGCCGTGGTGCAGAAATAGCGCAGCTGTCGGCAGGTCTTCGGACTTATGGACACGGTTTAGCGCAACAGATGTTTAGCTAAATCCACCTACTAATCGCTGCTTCCCGCGCCCCCTTTTAGGATGCAGTGCATAAACGCGACGTTCGTTTCCATTTACCGCTGCTGGGCAGTGCTGGAATTGCTTTAAGGCCGCCGTTTAGACAGCACATTTAGCGCACCCGCTTCCCTTTTCAGGCCACAACTTGCGATTGCGGCACACCGACCACCACAAGATATAGCATCTTTTAGGACTTGGCAACGCTATATTTAGTGGCTGGCGCGGTTTTCGCTAATTTCGGGATGTCGGTTCGGCCGCTGCGCGCGGAATTTCTAAGCGCAGCCCAGAAAATCGCGCAAAGTCTTGATCGAAGCTCACCATCGTGGCGTTACGCTCAATCGCAATCGCCGCAAGATGCGCATCATTGGTCAGATTTGCCGCTTGCCCTGCCGCTAAAATTAGCGTTTGCATAATTTGAAAATGGCGCTTGCCTGGCTCGGGGGTAGACACGTTTGGGTGGTTAAGCCAAACGTCCACTCGATCCAACGCTTGTTTAGGCGACAAACGCACTTTCAGCGTTTTGAGGTTCGTAGATAATCTAATGAAGGCCAGAATACTTACCCAAGGTATGCCAACAGACTCATGGTTCCTAAGCTGATTTTCAAGAAATGTTTTAGCCGTTAGATGTTGGACAAAATTAAGGTGCGCTGAATACAGCAAAACATTGCTGTCTAAAATGATCACTTGCCCGCCATTAGTTTTTGCAACAGGTATTCATCTTCAAGCTCGGCGTCCATTTGCGTGGCCTGATTAAAATCCCCGCCATTGATCAATCCTCCACAAGCATGCGGTTCCATAAAAAATGGCGCTTCCACCACCGGTTTTTTGGCATCGCGTAGCGCGCGTTTCAACAGCTCATTAATCACCGACTTGAATGACTTTCTGCTCTCGAACGCGATGCGCTCAAGCTCGGTTGCAACGTCATCTTCTAGGGTCACTGTGGTGCGCATAAAACATCCGACTGAGTAAATTACATCAAAGCATAGCATCAAAGCATCAAAT
>JANNYA010000097.1:0-17597 GCA_031409855.1 Rhodanobacteraceae bacterium
CGAGGCTGACCCACTTCAACAAATCGTCAACTGGCTTCCCATGATTCGGAATCGCTGTTCAGAAAACTGGCTTCCCATGACCCGGAATTGTGGCTTCCCATGACCCGGAACAGTGGCTTCTCATGGGTCGGAATATCCAGCCATCGTTCAAAGCCGTCATCAAGCGCCGTCTTGATTGGCTGAGCGCGCAGCCAACGGGCATACGCAACACCAAGAATCAGCACGCCGAGCGCGCTACTCAGATGTTGCGCAAGCTGATAGCCGGGCCAGCCAAAGAGCCAAATTGATTGCAGTCTCGCGAACTGCTGCACCACCAGGCCGGTGCGGTGCGTGCAGGCATCCCACGCAATATGCGTCCAGGCGCCGATCAGAATCCAGGCGCAAATTTTTAGCCAGCTTTGCAATCCAATCGGCACACTGACGTTGACCCGTGGCCACAGCGCGTGCCGATGTGGTGTTGGCAACAATAGGCAGAGCGGGCGGCGCAACAGCATCAGGCAAAAAAATAGCAGCAAGGCCATCGGCAGGCAAAGTTTTAAGCTGCCAACAAAGGAATGCGTGCGCAGATTTAAGCCGACGCTGCCCAGGTAGTAGCCGATATCGGGACTGATGCAGCCAAGCACGAGCGCCGCAAAGTCGCGCGGCTTTTTCGCGACGTGATTAAATGCGAGCGCAGCGGCGGGGTGGGCAAAAGTCCAGGGCATGCCCACGTTTTAGCCCGGCTTTGTAACCTAGCGCGGGCGTGATTTAGGCAAAGTTGCGATCAAATCGGCGCGATTGCGGGCAATGATTGCTTGCGGACCTACTCGATAAGCTGGCGTAAACCCGGCCCGCAGTGCTAGCGTCTACAACTCGAACCAATGCGGAGAGTTGTGATGAAGCCGAAGCATTTAAAAGAAGCTAAGCGTGCACAAGTCAAAGCCGCGAAAAAGGAGCGCTTAAAACCTACTAAGCCCTCGTCGTTACCTTTGCGAACTGTTCTTGCGGCGCTGTTTCTATCCTTTGCCTATGCGGCGACAAGCGTTGGGGGTGTAATTAGCGCTCAGCAATTAGCGCAAGCTAATCTCGCGCCCAAAGCCAGTCGCGACGACTATGCGGCAAATTTTTCTCGTTCTGCAGTCCCTACTGAATCAGCTGAGAAAGCACAACCGCTCGAAGAAGCGCTCAGTCCAGCCGAAACTGCCACAAAATCGCTGGCAACGGTTGCTCTAAGCTACTCGGGTGCAAATGCGCCGACAACGATCAATTTCCCAGGCAGCAGAAGCGATGAACTGAGTTCGCCAAGTCGATATTATTCGGTCAGTTCCGGCCGATTTACCTCGATGGATCCGGCGTCACCGACGCAAATGAACCCAATGAGTTGGAACGCGTACGTTGGACTCAATGCAAACCCGATGGCAAATACTGACTCGACAGGCAGATACGCTGAGGCCGGGCATTACTACACCACCTACATCGTCGCGCGAGAGACCGGCTATAGCCACCAGGATTCCTTGACACTGGCGCTGTATTCACAGCTGCCGGACGAAGTTGGCACTTACGATGCGATTCACCAGCCGATACGCGGTGTACGCGATTCCGTTTTGGGACTAGGTGCGCGCATTATTCGGAAGTTTGCAGATCAAGATCCGCAGCTATCAATGCGTTTCTACAACACAAAAGTAGTGCAAACGGAGTTCCATGCCCTTACCGGCGGGTTGTCAGCAGCGGAAACAGCACTAAGTGCCAGTTCGGTAATCAATTCGCCGACGTTGGAATCAGCGGGACTTGCCATTCATCGACTCGGCGACACATTTGCGCATCGAGTGATGGGCAATGAGAAATACCTTTATGCGACGGGTGCAGGGCACCTATTAGACGGGCACGACCCCGATATGATTTCGACGCGACCTGCGCTTTACGGCGATTATGTTCAAAAGCTTACCGAAACTTTATCCGAGCGGCGCGGAATCAAATTGAGTGTCGAGCAAGTCGCGGCGATTCGCGCCAAATTGGATGTCGCGACTGCAGGAGCTTTAAAGACACGTCAGCAAAGAATCCAAAACGCGCAGTCAGTAATAATGAATGGCTTGGCAACAATGTCGGATGATAGTTATGACGCGGCCCAAAACGAGCTCATTGATTCGATGGAATATGCCAGGGCCGAGGAGGACATAACCGCCAGATTGAAAGCCAGAGCGCAAAATGAAGCGCGCGTTGTGGTTGAAAATCCGCATGGGATGGGCTCTATGCTTTTAGTGCCTGAGTCAGCTGACGGGTCTTACTTTGATGCTCAGGGGCAGGAATACGAAAATGCTCGGAACTTTTTAGATGCGTCTAATCCCTATCAACCGCCGTCAATGGCGTTCGAACCCGCGTCTCGTTCAGACGTAAACAAACTTTTACGTCGCCTTGATACCTCCGCTGAACAACTGATTGAAACGCAACGACGTTGCAAACGCGCTGGCTGTAAGTGAACAAGGCACTAAAAATCATTGGCTATGCCATTGCGTTTTGCCTTGGTATTGTTGTGCTTTTTGCCACGTCATCGCATTGGAGTGAGCACACCAAGCAATACGATGGATTCAAAATTATCGACCATCGAAAGCACTATGCATTAGATATACACGATGGTGGTCTAGGGCGACTTATCGACAGAACCCTATGTTTAGATTCGATGCCACTCTGTTTCCGGGCCGAGACGGTTTGGGCAAATTATCCTAATGATTTCCCAAAAGCGCGCTGGATACAAATTTGTGACCCAAAAACCGACCGTTGGCGATTTTTTAGTAGAGCCAGTGCAGTGGAACTTGCTTGCTTAAATTGCGATGCAGAGGCACTTCGGTGCCCAAAAATCTCAGAGTCCGCTGGCGCTTGGTTTTCTGGCGGTGACAAGGTAAACGAAATTGTAGGGTATCCGTCGCTTAATAAATCAACGCTTCGCAGTTATAGTTTTTCGAACGCTGGTGTGTCTATGAAAGATATCACTTCAATTGGTGTGGCGTTTAATCCCGAATACATCAGCGCACGTGTGCGTTTTAATAACGGGACTGCCTATGCTTGGCTGCAATGCGTCCAGCTGAATTGCGCACTTTACTGGGTTGATTTCGAGAGCGGTAAATGGTTTTTTGAAAACACGCCTTGTAACTCTGAAGACGAGTTAACCCTGGAAATTGTTGACAATGTCCCCCAGCTACGCACGGAATGGGACGCAAGAGGTGATGAGATTTGCCTTAATGCGAGCGGCAAACCCGCTTATCCCTCCGTGCAAGAAACTAAGCGCTTGAACGTGCAACCTGGCGATGAAGCAAAGAGACCATGATGATGCAATCCATGCTTTCGGCGCAGAAATTAGCAGCAACGCAATAGTCTTCTGGATAAGCTCGATTCGTCAGCAACAGAACTGTTAGAAACACAGCGCCGCTGCAAAAGACCAGGTTGCAAATGAAGTCAGAAACTAAAAAAAAGTTGGTTTTTTTGCTGTAGCACTAGTGATCCTTTTATTACTTGCCCTAACTCCACGGGATACCGAGCGTAATGAACAATTTGATGGTTTTACTATAACGACTTATAGACGGCACTATCCTCTCGACATCGAAGATGGCGGCATCGGTCAATACCTGGGGGAAAAAGTCTGTTTAGCCCAACCGAATTTGTGCTTCGAGGGTGAGTGGGTCTTGCGCGACTATCCGAAACAATTTGAGAACGCGCCTTGGATTCGGATCTGCGATTCGAAAACTGAAAAATGGCGTTTTTTTAATAGGACTTCACCCATCGAAATTTTTTGTCCCAATTGTGATGCCGAATCGTTGCGCTGCCCAAAACCGCCGCAGACAGCATCATGGTTTGACCATGGTAATCAGTCGGCGGAAGTAGTGGGCTACGCGAAAGAAAATATGTCCACGGTTAGAACGTTTTCTTATGGCACCGCTGGTATAACCATGCGTGAATTTCCGAGCCTCAAAGGAGTTGCTTACGGTGCTGGGGATATCCTTTCCGAGTGGTTTTATGGCGACAAAAGCGCAATGGTTTGGGTTCAATGCGATAGGAATAAATGCGATCTGTACCGCGTCGATTTTAAGACTGGGCAAAGCACACAGGAAGCAACACCCTGCCATTATGGTGACCTTTTGACCTTTGTTTTAGTCGGTGATCGCCCTGAAATTCGCATTGATAGCGAGGCTAAAAATGATGAGATTTGCCGCGACGCTCAGGGTAAGCCAGCCTATCCTTTGGCCCCTGAGCCCGAACGCTGGCACTCTCAACCGATTGATGCGGTCGCAGATGCGCCTGTTGAAACGCCTCAATTGCCTGAAACTACGCCTGCCAAGCCGAGTGAAGTACCGTAAATAAAAACATCATGTCGCTTGCCTTTGGTTTCAGTTGAAGTGACGATTCTCGCGAAGCTCGTGAACGATGAATCTACTGCATGCGGTTTTTTACGAGTTGATTTGCTTACCAGTAGAGATCACAGTTCCGTCTCATATCTTTTACTCTCCTACCCACACCAAACCCGCGCATTGCGAAATAGGCGCAGCCACGGGCTAGCCTCGGCGAAACCGGGCGGTTTGTAGCTCATTTGCGCCGTGCGAAACACGCGTTCCGGGTGCGGCATCATCATTAAAACCCGGCCATCGGCGGCACTAAAACCAGCGGCGCCACCGGGCGAGCCGTTGCTGTTCCAGGGAAAGACTTCGGTTGGCTGATACGCAGCATCAACCATGCGCAGGCAGCTGCTAGTTTGCACGCTGTCGCCAAAATCCGCGCGGCCCTCGCCATGGCTGACTACAATCGGCGCGGTGCTGCCCGCCATGCCTTGCAGAAAGATTGAATCGGACTCGGCCACTTGCAGCAACACCATGCGCGCCTCGTATTGCTCGCTCACATTGCGCCGCAGTGTCGGCCAGTTTTCTGCGCCTGGAATCAGCGATTTAAGCCCAGACAGCATCTGGCAACCGTTGCAAACGCCCAAGGCAAAAGTGTTGGCATCGCTAAAAAAGCGTTGAAATTGCGTTGCCAATGCCTCGTTAAACAAGATCGATTTCGCCCAGCCTTGCCCCGCCCCCAGCACATCGCCAAAGGAAAAGCCGCCGCAGGCGGCAAGGCCAGTAAACTCTTTCAACAAGCGCCTGCCGCTGGCCAAATCACTCATATGGACATCGACGCAGTCGAACCCGGCAGCGCCAAAAGCGGCCGCCATTTCAATCTGGCCGTTGACGCCCTGTTCGCGCAATACCGCGACTTTCGGGCGTTTGCCCGTTGAAATCATGGGTGCGGCAACATCATTGCTGGCATCAAAGCTCAAGCGCATCGACAGCGGCAGCGCGTTGGCATCGGTGGCGCGCGCAAAATCGGCTTCCGCGCAACTTGGATTGTCACGCAGGCTTTGCATCTCAAAACCGACGCGGTGCCAAGCTTGCAAGAGTTCGCTCATCTCAAACTTGAGCGTCGTTCCGGCAATAGCCACGGACCGCGCTGTGGTTGTGCGTGCAATCAGCCGGTGCGGCAATGCCATTGGCAAGCAGCGCGGGTCGCGCAGCTGCACCAAGATGCCCAGCTCTTCATTGAATAGCTCCGGTGTTGGATTTGCTGCATCGCTCAATACGATTTCCAAGCCCATACGGCCAGCAAACGCCATCTCGCACAGCCCCGCCCACGCGCCGCCATCGGAGCGATCGTGATACGCGCTGATCAAGCCACGCGCGGCATTGAGCCAATCGCACAGCGCAACTAAATCCTCCGGGAATTCCAAATCTGGCGCGGCACCTAACTCAGCACCGCCGACTTGGGCCAACATGCTCATGCCTAAACGGGCAGCGCCCCGGCTGAGATCAATCAAATAGACATCGCCGCCGCCGGGGATAAGTTGCGGCGTTAAGCTGGCGCGCACATCAGCGAGCGGCGCAAACGCCGAGGCGATCAAACTCATCGGCGCCTGCGTTTCATGCTTAATGCCATCCGCCTGCCAGCGCGCCCGCATCGACAGCGAATCTTTGCCGACCGGAATGCCAATGCGCAAACTGGCGCACAGTTCACTGGCGGCTTTTACCCCGGCGTAAAGCTCGGAATCGCTTTGTAAATCGCCGCACGCCGCCATCCAATTCGCCGACAGTTTGATTGCGGCTAAATTCGCAATCGGTGCTGCTAAAACATTGGTGATCGCCTCGGCAATCGCCATACGCGCGCTGGCGGCGGCATTGATCACCGCAATGGGTGTGCGTTCGCCAAAGGCAAACGCTTCGCCCGCATAGCCGGTGAAATCGGCCAGCGTTACTGCGCAGTCCGCGACCGGCACTTGCCAGGGGCCGACCAGCTGATCTTGATAACTCAAGCCGCCCACGCTGCGGTCGCCAATGTGGATCAAAAAGCTTTTTGCCGCCACAGATGGATGGCGCAACACCGCCAAGCAAGCGCTACGCAAATCCAGCTCACAGTTCACCGCTAGCGCGTTTTGATTCGGATTCAACACGCCCAGCCGCTGCATTTTCGGTGCATTGCCAAACAGCACCGACAGAGGTAAAGCCACCACCGCAACACCGGCAAGCTCAACCTGTAAATGCCGTGCTGAGGTGGCGTGCCCAACCACCGCGACCGGCGCACGTTCGCGCTCGCATAGCGTCAAAAAGCGCGCCACGTCCGCTGGTTTGACGCCAACGACATAGCGTTCCTGTGCTTCGTTGCTCCAGATTTGCATGGGCGACATCGCCGGGTCGTCATTCGCGATCTTGCCCAAATCAATCGCGCCGCCGACTTTGGAATCGTTCAATAACTCAGGAATGGCGTTGCTCAAACCGCCGGCACCGACGTCGTGGATCGAAACAATCGGATTGTCCAAGCCTAAGCCCATGCAACGTTCAATCACTTCTTGACAGCGACGCTGCAGCTCAGCGTTATCGCGCTGCACGCTGGCGAAATCGAGCGCCAAGCTTGAGCTGCCCGCCGCGACAGAAGACGCTGCTCCGCCGCCCAAACCAATCAGCATCGCCGGCCCGCCCAGCACAATCACCGCATCCCCCGGGAACAGCGTGCCTTTCTCGACATGCATGGCCCGCATGCGCGCCAAACCACCGGCGATCATGATCGGCTTGTCATAAGCAAAATTGCGACCACGCGCAATATCGTTATGCTCAAACGCACGAAAATAGCCGGTCAAACACGGCCTGCCGAATTCGTTGTTGTAAGCCGCCGCACCCAAAGGCGCTTCGGTCATGATTTGACTGGCGCGTGCCATGTGGCCGGGCAGGGCGCGTGGCGTTTCCCAGCTTTCCGAAAGATTGGCGATGCGCAAATGCGCGGTCGAAAACCCGACCATGCCGGCTTTGGGTTTGCCACCGCGCCCGGTGGCGCCTTCATCGCGTAATTCACCACCGGAGCCAGTGGCAGCGCCGGGAAACGGTGCGATGGCGCTCGGGTGATTGTGCGTTTCTACTTTGATCGCGAACGGCTGCGGCTCTGTCTGGCACGCGTAATTGCCATTGGCATCGGCAAAAAGCGGGCTGGCGATAGGTCCGGCAAGCACCGCCGCGTTGTCCGAATAAGCGCTCAACGTGCCCTCGGGGCTAACGCCATGTGTCAGGCGAATCATAGAAAATAGCGATCGGCGCTGCGCAAAGCCGTCCAAGGTCCAGCTGGCGTTAAAAATTTTGTGCCGACAATGCTCGGAGTTCGCCTGCGCAAACATCATCAATTCGGCATCCGTCGCAGCACGGCCAAGTTCAATAAAACTTTGACTCAGATAGCTAATTTCATCCTCAGATAGCGCCAAGCCCAAGCGCACGTTCGCCGCCTGCAGCGCATCGGGCGTGCAGGCAATATGCTCGATGGGTCGTGCCGCTTCTGTGGCAAAAAGCTGATCCAGATTTTCAGCGTCCAACAAACTCATCGTCAGCGGATCATGCAAAGCCCGCGCTAAGGCGTCGCTCATAGGCGGCAAGCGTGACGCCAAAAACAACTCCTGCACCCGCTCAACCCGCGCAATCGCGATACCGCACGAGCGCACAATATCGCTCGCCTTACTCGACCACGGTGAGCGCAAGCCCAGACGCGGCGCGACAAACACCGAATGCGCACTCGCGGACTCAGCCGGTACGTCGTCGAGCAGAATCTGCGTCAGTTTGGCAACCTCGATTGGCTTTGCACCATCCAACAGAAATACTTGTCGGCTCGCAAGCACGTGCACACCGAACTCCGCCAAACGGGTGTTTAAGCGCGCCAATCGAAACGCACTGAGCGCACCCGGGCCATTGATGCGAATGAAGTTCAACGATTTCATCAAGGCGGCCTGTTTTTGTAGGGCCGGAAGTTTAGCCTAGCGCTCAGGGTACCCGCCGCGCCGCCTTTATTGTTGGCTTAGGGGAAATTCACCTTGACGGGGTTTTGACGACACGGTGGAATCTCGTGCCGTGATCGCTCTTCGAACTTGCGCTAGAATGGAGCGCTCAGATTTTAGCGCACACAAGCAATGTCCTATTCCAACATCATGGTTGCCACAGCGGCAAAAGTAGCCACCGTTACAATTAATCGGCCAGATAAGCTCAATGCGCTCAATCGCGCCACGATTGAAGAGCTGCGCCATGCCTTTGCTGCGATCAAGAGCGATCCGAATATTCGCGCCGCGATTTTGACCGGTAGCGGTGCGAAGAGCTTTGTGGCGGGTGCGGATATTACTGAGTTCGCTAGCGTGGAACCCGCCGCTGCGCGTGATTTTTCGCTGGCTGGGCAACGCACGTTTCGTGAGATTGAGCTGTTGGGCAAGCCGGTTATTGCGGCGGTCAACGGTTTTTGCTTCGGTGGCGGCATGGAATTGGCGATGGTGTGTACGCTGCGCATCGCGGCGGATACCGCGAAATTTGGTCAGCCCGAAGTGAATTTGGGCATTATTCCGGGCTTTGGCGGCACCCAACGCTTGCCGCGTTTGGTTGGCCGCAGCGCCGCGCTGGAATTGTGCTTGACCGGCAAACCGATTAGCGCCGAGCGCGCGCACCAGTTGGGTATCGTGTCCAATGTCTATCCGCCGTCGGATTTAATGACTGAAGTCGAAAAGCTCGCTGCGCAATTTGCCCAGTCCGCACCGCTGGCATTACGCGGCGTGATGGATGCGATTATTTATGGCGAAGATATGCCGCTAGATCAAGGCTTAGACTATGAATCGCAAACCTTTGGTCTATTAAGTTCGACGGCGGATATGCGCGAAGGTACGGCGGCCTTCCTGGAAAAACGTAAGCCAGCATTTGTGGGGCGCTAAGCAATGGCGATCACGATTAAAACGGCCGCTGAAATTCAAGCGATGCGCGAAGCTGGAAAGTTGGCCGCGGAAGTGCTGCAAATGATTGAGCCTTTCGTTGTTCCTGGTGTCACCACAGACGAGCTAGATCGGCGCTGTAACGAACATATCGTCAACAAGCAACAAGCGATTCCGGCGAACGTTGGCTATCGTAATTTCCCGAAAACCATTTGCTCCTCAGTCAACCATGTCGTTTGCCACGGCATTCCGGGATCAAAAGTATTGGTGAAGGGCGACATTATTAATATCGACGTCACCGTGATCAAAAACGGCTATCACGGCGACACCAGCCGCATGTATTACGTCGGTGAGCCGTCAATTCTAGCGCGTCGATTAGTTGACGTAACCTTTAAAGCCATGTGGGTCGGCATCCACGCGGTGCGCCCAGGCGGCAATTTGCGCGACGTCGGCCGCGCAATCCAAAAATATGCGGAAAGCCATCGCTTTAGCGTCGTGCGCGAATACTGTGGTCACGGCATCGGCACGATTTATCATGAAGACCCGCAAGTGCTGCACTACGATGACAGCAAAACCGATGTGCCCTTGGTGCCGGGCATGATGTTTACCGTGGAACCGATGATCAACGCGGGTGCGCGCCACGTAAAACTACTGCCCGATGGTTGGACCGTGGTGACCAAGGACAAATCGTTGTCGGCGCAATGGGAGCACACCATTGCCGTCACTGAAACCGGCTTTGAGGTGATGACGCTGCTGGATCGCGACCGTGCGATGCTGCAAGCGGCAGCGTAGGTTATTGATAGCTCACCCGCACACCGCGAACGTGGCTGATGCCTGCACTCATCGCTTCAGTCCAAACCAATATCGCTTGATTTTGATAAACCGCAATCTTAGGCACACCGATATTGCGGCCACCGCTGAGCGCAGCGACGTTGACTTCACTAAGCTTCTCCAAGCGCGCATCCAGCAGCCGCAGTTTTAGGGTGCTGGTGCCATTAACGCTTTGCCCGAGCCAGCTGACCAGTATGCCCGGACCGAACGCCGCAGCATCGGGTCGCCCCAGCACTACTTCGCCCTTTTCAAGCACGACCGGCGGCGCAGAACTGCCTAAATATTTCGCACGCACCTGGAGCTGATCGGCAATCATCGTCGGCCAGATCGCCGCCGCACGTTTGCCAATAACGGCCAGCGCCGGGCCATTGGTTGGGCAACCGGCAATTTTCCAGCCATCTTTATTGACCAATTTGCTCGCCCGCCAGCGGCCATTTTGATAGCGGGCTTGGGCGATATCGCGAATTTCCGCGTCGCTGCGGTCGCGAAACAAAGCAATCGCACCTCCATCATGTCCGACTAAGTCGGTTGAACAGCAAGAGCAGACGCGCGCGTCGATTTCTTGCGCGTGATGTAGCTTTCCAGCCCGGTCAATTTCCGCGCTGCGCAAGCTCATCGGCGCCTCCGCGCCATGCCCGTGCGCGCGCTCAGCGCCTGCGCTGTCCGCCAAAGTATTGCGCCCGTCCAACCAAATCATCAGCACGCGGTCACCGCCCCCGGCACCGCCCCCTGCACCGCTGAGCGGCGTCATCGAAACAAAGCCGTGTTCAGTTGCTGTCGCGTCGGTATGCGGAATCACCGATGTCGACCAACTTTGCCCGGAATCAATTGAGCGCGTGACATGAATATCGTAGGCGTAGGGATCCGCTTTCGATTTTTGCAGCCAATACGTTAACCAGTCGCCATTATCGGCAATGCTAACGCTGGGAAAGTCGATCCAATTGACAAACCAATTGCAGCCCGACGCGACCGGTTTCGCCTTGCCCAGATTGCCCTGCGCACTCAAAGTGGCGGTGTACAAAGTGGTGCAGGAGTCAGCATTTTTTTGCTGCCAAGACAGCACCAAGCCGGTTTTGGTGGCTACCACATTGGGCTGGGCGGTATTGCCTGGCAGCTTCAGCTCGAGTGGCGTGAGCGTCAGGTTCGCTGCGTTGAGTGCGCCGGTGTAGAAAATCAGGCCTGCAGCGCTCAGCTGAATTTTATTCATAGGAATCCACGCACCATACATTCGCGAAGTTTAGAAGCTTCGCGTTGACGCCGTCACGTCAAATCGTTGCCGCCAAAAAAACTAACTTTGGTTTGCACGAGTGTCAACCTTTGCCGATACCGAAACCCCAATTGGAGGCGCACTGTTGCAGCCAGATACACGTGCTTAGCTGCACGTCAATTGGAGGAGCAACTATGTTCGGTCGTAAACAAAAAATAGCCGCAGGCAGCGTTTTAGTTGGCCTTGCCCTGACGGCAAGCGCTGCGGCACACGACACTTGGCTAATTGCGGAGGGTGCTGGCCATGATCGCCACGCAAGCAGCAAGACTGCGCATCGCGAACTTTCGCTGCTCTTGACCACTGGGTCCGAGTTCCCAGCGCTTGGCACTTCAACCAAGCCGGAGCGCCTGATGCGCGCAAGTCTAATCTCCAAAGACGCCAGCGTGCCATTGATCATGGGTAAGGCGAACGAAGCGACGCTCGGTTTACGCGGGCTAACCGTTGCCAACAGCGTGGTGATGGCGGTCGTGCAACTAAAGCCTGCGCAGATTGAGCTGACACCGGATGTTGTCGCGCCTTACTTAAAGGAATTGGGCGGAAGTTTGAGTATTTCCCGGCGCTATCAAGCCCTGGGCCACTGGCGCGAAAGCTACAGCAAAAACGCCAAAATGTGGATTCGTGTAGGCACAGACGCCGCACCCGCCGGCATGTTGCAAGCAATGAATTTGCCTTTTGAGTTGGTGCCGAGCAGCGACCCAACGCGGCTTAAAGCCGGTGCCAAATTAGAGATCTGCGCTTTCGCAGGCGGCAAGCCTACCGCCAAAGTTTACCTCGGCATGGTCAGCGCTGACGGCAGCAAAACGACGCAATGGAGTAATGCCAAAGGCTGCGCGAGCTTCAAGCTGCGCGGCGGCTCGGGCTTTTTAATGCACGGCATTTTGATCACCGAATCCCAACAGCCCGAACTCGATTGGGAAAGCCATTTCGCCAGCTTTACTGTGCTTGACGCCACGCCAAAAACAGCCGCCTCCGCGACAAGCAGCACGCCCTAAATCACCCTTTTAATCCCGCTTAAGGATCAAACATGTCTAAACCGAAAAACCTCTACACCAGCCTTTCCCGCGCCGTTGCGCTGGCACTGGCTGGCGTCGCTCTAGCGCCGTCGGCGTTCGCGCAAAGTACCGATCAAAGTTATTATTTGCTCACCGCCGATTCCAGCTTAGCGCAAGTGTTGGAAAGCCGAACCTCCGCCCCCACCGCTGCGGTAGCGGTCAGTGGTTTGGCCGCTAGCGATCAGCTGGTCGCCATCGATGTACGCCCGCAAACCGGGCGGCTATACGGCCTGGGCCAAAACCCAAAAACCGGCACCGTACAGCTCTACATATTACAGATGAACTCGACTGCAGCGACAGCCGTTGCGCTCGGAAGTCCGCAAAGCTTCGTCGACGCCGCCGGCTTACCGTTGCTGATCTTGGCGAATGGGTTTGACATCGATTTCAATCCCAGCGTGGATCGTTTACGCGTAGTCGCTACCAATGGCATGAACTTTCGCATGAATCCAAACGACGGCCTGCTTGTTGATGGCAATTTCGGCGGTGTGGCTGGCTCGGTGGCTGGCGTCAATCCAGACGCGCGCTTGAACGTCGCAGGCTCGAATGCGCAAGGTATGGGAACGAGCTACAGCAACAATGAAATCAACACCAGCATCACCACGCAATACACGCTCGATCACATCACCAACCAGCTCTACATTCAGCAGCCGCCGAATGCGGGAACGTTAGTTAGCCCGGTAACTATTACCGTGGGTGGCTTGCCGCTTGATTTTGCCAGCGATGGCGGCTTGGACATTCAAACCGGTATCAATGCTGCCAGCTCCGGTGCCGGCGCTGCCGGTGATGCGGCAGCCGTATTGATCAGCGGTGGCATCTCGAAACTGTACCGCATCAATTTGGCTACGGGCGCAGCGACTGCGCGCGGCACCAACTTGGGTGGTTTAAACGTCATCGACTTAGCGGTTGCCAACACGCGTGCCACCGCGCTTACGCTGTCCAATACCGGCTTGCAGTTGGCCCGCTTTAATTTGGACGCGCCTGGCACCACCGCACTTGCGGTCGTGAGCGGCGTTACTTTGGGCGAGCGCTTAGTTGGCATGGATTTGCGCCCGCGCACAGGCCAAATGTATGCGCTCGGCGTCGACGCGCTGCTTGATCGCGCCACGCTGTATCGCTTGGAGCCACAAAGTGCCGGGGCAACCGCTGTGGCGACGCCAATTGGAACGACGGGTCAGATTGCTTTTGTTGATGCGACCGGTCAAGTCGTTGATTTAACCGATGTTTCAGTCGGCATGGACTTCAATCCAGTCGCGGATCGTGTGCGGATCGTGGATGCAGGCGGCAATAATTTCCGTGTCAACCCCGACACTGGCGCACCGGCGGATGGCGATGCGAACGCCGCAGGCATTAACCCAGATGGCAACATCACCGGTCCGCTCGCCACGCAGTTGGCAGCGACTGCCTACACTAATAACGTCAACGCACCAAGCGCCACTACGCAATACACGCTTGATCAGCTAAGCAGCAAGCTCTACTTGCAAAACCCGCCGAACAGCGGCACGCAGACACTAGGCTTGGACGTCACAATCGCCGGGCAGACGCTCGATTTCGGCGGTGGCGTGGGCTTTGATATCGCCCCCGGTGTTTTTACTTCCGCCGCAAACATGCCAGCGATGGTCGGTGTGGGCTATTTCACATCTAGCCCGGCTGCAGGCCAGCCGCGGCTGTATCAAATTGCGCTCAACACTGGCGTGGCGAGTTCGTTGGGCAACATCACGACTGCGGGTCAGGACGTGGATTCCTTAGTCGTGACGCAGTCCAACGCCAGCTTTGGCTTTGTTTTCGACACAAGCAGCGTGACGGTGATGGAAAGTGCCACACCTGCCGTCATCACAATTAATCGCTCTGGCGGCGGCGCGATGTTAGTGAGCTATAGCACCAGCGATGGCACTGCAACCGCGCCGTTGGACTACACCGAGAGCAGCGGCACGGTATTTTTTGGCGCCGGTGACGCCAGCGCAACGATCACTATTCCGGTGCTTTTAGACGCGCTTGATGAGCCGGAAGAAACCTTCACGATTAATTTACAAGGTGCCAGCGGCCCCGCAACCGCGTTGAGTGTGCGCATTGTCTCAGATCGACTATTCGCGAACGGTTTTGAATAGCGCCAACACTTTTTTGAATAACGCAATAAACCCAAAACAATTTTTCAGGAGCACAACATGAAGATTAATAAAAGCATGACCCTACTCGCCGCTGCAGTGAGCCTTTGCCTAAGCAGCGCAGCCTCAGCATCCAGCCACCGCGAAGCACCGTTTGTCACCGAGCATCCAAAAATTGACTCGACCGACGTCTATCTGTTTCGCAGCTACGAACCCGGCCGTTCCAACTTTGTCACGGTGCTGGCGAACTACCAACCGCTGCAGGGCCCCTACGGTGGACCGAACTATTTCTATCTGGATCCAGAGGCTATTTACGAGATTCATTTCGATACCGATGGCAACGCCGTTGAAGACTTGACCTTTCAATTTAAGTTCAACAACTTGTTCAAAAACATAGCACTAAACGTTGGCGGCGCATCAGTACCGGTGCCGCTATTGCAGGTCGGGCAAGTTACTGGCACCACACCGGATGCCAATGACGCGGTTAAGAACCTAATCGAAACCTACACGGTGGGCGTGATTCGCGGCCCACGCCGCGCCAGTGCGCCGCTGCTTGCCACCAGCGCAGCAAACGCCGTGCCCACCGTGTTTCGCAAGCCGCTCGACAATATCGGCTCGAAAACATTCCCCAATTATGCCGCCTACGCCGACAGTCACGTTTTCCCAATCACCATTCCAGGCTGCGTAGAAGCCGGGCGGGTGTTTGTCGGGCAACGTACGGATGGTTTTTTTGTTGCCTTGGGCGAAGTGTTTGATTTAATTAATTTGAATCCACTCGGGCCGCGCAACGGCAATCAAGCACTGGATGACGTTGGCGATTCCAACATCACCAGCATCGCGCTTGAATTGCCGATCAGCTGCGTTGCACCGACGCAGCCAATCGTCGGCGCATGGACCACCGCAAGCTTACGCCGTTCGCGTGTTTTGAATGCCGCACCGGGCGGCACCTCGGCGGTGCCGAATAGCGCGGGCGCTGCCAGCGCGGTTGATGGCGGCGCCTTCGTGCAGCTATCGCGTTTGTCGACGCCGCTGATCAATGAGTTAGTGATTGGCCTTGGCGACAAAGATCGCTTTAGTGGCTCGGAGCCGCGTAACGACGGCCAGTTTGCCACCTACGTTACCAATCCAACCCTACCTGCACTCATTGAAGTGCTGTTTGGTGCTGCCGGTGTACGAGCACCAACGTTGTTCCCGCGCACCGATTTAGTTGCTGCCGCATTAACCGGCATCCCAACCTTGAATCAACCACCAAATGTTGTCGCCTCGGAAATGCTGCGCCTCAATACCAGCACGCCTGCTGCAGCGATGGCGGCACAAAATAGTTTGGGCGTAATCGCAGGGGATGCCGCTGGATTTCCAAACGGTCGCAGGCCGGGTGATGACGTGGTGGATATCCTGTTGCGCGTCGTCATGGGTGTGCTGTTGACGCCAGCACAAGCGCCCAGCGGGCAGTTGCCATACAACGATGGCGTGGAAACAAATGCAACGCAATTTCGCAACACTTTTCCGTATTTGACGACGCCGAATGCGGGTGATGGGATCTATTAAATGCGAGCTGTAGTTGGAACGCACTGCCTGCAGTGCGTTCCAAGCATCGGTAACTTTGCGCATCCAACCGCGCCGTTTGAAACGTATTCGCTGGAACTAAGTTAGCTAGCAACGCCCCATGCCCACCTCCGATGCAACGCCGATCCGCCTGTTATTGATTGATGATCATCCGGTGCTGCTTGACAGCCTTGCCTACTACCTAAGTCAACAGGGGCAGTTTGAAATTGTTGGCAAATTGACGCATGGCGATCACTGTGTGGACTGCATCGAAAAATATCAGCCCAATGTTGTTGTGATGGATTTATCCATGCCAGGGTTGGGCATATTTGAGCGTTTACGCGAACTGCATAAACCTATTTTGACAATAACAACTCCGGCGATACTCATTTTAACCAGCGATCTAGGCGAGCTTAATTTGAATGATTTGATTAACGCTGGTGTCCGCGGCTATTTGCCGAAAGATAGCGATGCGAAACAGCTGGTCGCGGCGATCTCGGCGCTGGCACAAGGCAGCCTGTATTTACATGACTCTAGCCGCGCATTTTTGGCACCGCGCGCACTTGAATCCTCGCTGGCTAAGGACTTGAGTACGCGCGAACGGCAACTGTTGGCACTGATGGCGCAAGGCTGCTCAAACAAAGAAATTGCGCTCAAGCTGTACTTATCAACCGGCACGGTAAAAAGTTACTCCAGCCGGTTGTTTGAAAAATTGAGCGTGCAGGGCCGCACCCAAGCCGTATTGCTGGCAATGCGCACCGGTTTAATTCCGCCCACCCAACGTGCTGTACAAGCGGCGTGAGTACGGAGTCAAAATCGTTAGCTTCGTCTGAGAAAAATATGCAAAACCAACTAGGACGCGAGCTGCACGACAATATCGCGCAGTCAATGGCGGCAGTGAATTTGTTGTTGCAAGCGCTGATTGACCAACCAAACTATCCAAGCGATGCCACACGTACGCTGCTTATACGTGCGCATGTCACTGCCCGCACTGCACACGCGGAATTACGCGCTTTGATTGCGCAACTGCGTACACCGTCGCTCAGCGCACCAGCAATATCGGCGCAAAGTACGCCGGTATTATCCCCAGCAAGCCAACAGCTTGTTGCCGTGGATCGCCTGCGCCGCCTGGGTCTAATTGCCGCATTGAAAGAATATTTTGAACATGCGCTATCGAAAAAGACGCAGCTCATTTTCACTTCCATCAGCTACGACCCCCAGACCTTAGCCCTTGAAATGGAGCTATTTAGAATTGCGCAGGAGGCGATCTCAAACGCCATTCGCCATGGTCAAGCTAAGGTCATTCGCATTAGCGTCAGCATCGCGGCGGGGCAGGTTCAACTGCTGGTTGACGATGATGGCTCTGGCCCACTTGAACACGCGCGCGGCGGCGTCGGCCTAGGCAGTATGCGCGAACGCGCAGCGCGCTTGGCGGGTGAGATGACCTTGGGCTGCTCTGCCGCAGGCGGCGTTTCGTTGCGGGTTCGCGTGCCTGCGCAGTTTCCTAACTAACGTTCATTTCATGAATTCCGGGCCGTAGCCGTTCGCGCCTTCAGCCTGTCGAAGGGCCCTTCGACAGG
>JANNYA010000098.1:0-5367 GCA_031409855.1 Rhodanobacteraceae bacterium
CTTGGCTTTAAGCTGATTAATGACGTTGGCCCCGGCGAAGCGGTTTTGATTAGCGAAAATCGTGAACTCAAACGCCAGCAGACGGCGGAAGTAAAAATGCATGCACCCTGCATTTTTGAATATGTCTATCTCGCGCGGCCAGATTCCTTGATCGAAGATGTATCAGTCTACAAAGCCCGCGCGCGCATGGGCGAGCGCTTAGCTCGCAAAATCAAGCGTCTGCGCGCCGATCATGGCATTGATAAAGTAATCCCGATTCCCGATACCAGCCGCACCGCCGCATTGACTCTGGCGCAAACCTTGGGTGTGGACTATCGCGAGGGCTTTGTTAAAAACCGCTATGTCGGGCGCACCTTCATCATGCCCGGCCAAGCCGAACGCGTACGCAGCGTGCGGCGCAAACTCAATGCAATCGAGCTGGAATTTCGCAATCGCAATGTGCTGCTGGTGGACGATTCCATCGTGCGCGGCACCACCAGCCGCCAAATCATCCAAATGGCGCGCGAAGCCGGCGCGAATAAAGTTTTCTTCGCCTCCGCAGCGCCACCCGTGCGCTTTCCCAATGTCTACGGCATTGACATGCCGGCCGCGAAAGAATTAGTCGCACACGGGCGCACCGAGGCGGAAATTGAAAAACTACTGGGCTGTGATTGGCTGATCTATCAAGACTTGCCCGATTTGATTGCCGCCGTGCAAGAAGGCAATCCAAACCTAAAGCACTTTGATACCTCTTGTTTTGACGGCACCTACGTGACCGGCCTAAGCGGCGATTACCTAAAACGCGTGGAAAGCGCGCGTTCGGATGTGGCGAAGATTAAGCGGCGCAGTGACGCGGCTTAATCCTTTGCTTCTTGCGCTTTTGCGTTAAAAAAACCCCGCCGAAGCGGGGTTTTTTATTAGAAAAGCCTGGGATCCTTATTAGAGAGCTTGCGGCCCCGCAATGCCAACGGTAATAACCAATGGAACACCGAGAGGTGCGTCTTCAAAGTTGCTAGCGAAAATTGTGCCCACGGGTGCAGGCGGCAGCGGCAAAACAGGAGCAAGCGCGATAACGCCAAATTTTGGTGAACGCTGCGCTGGTGCAACCGGCAACGGTAGGCCACCTGGCTGAGTAATGCGAACGGTGAAGCTGACAGTTTGCGTCTCCGTGAGCAAGCCGGCGAATGAGAACGTAGCAGGAATCGCAGTAATCACTGTACCTGCAGGCGCTTGATCGACCAGAACTTTCCAAGTTCGAGGCGTGCTGCTGGTATTGCGGAAAGTTCGCGTGAAAGTGCAAACCCCCGCTGTACAGTCGGTATTGCGATAGTTCGGCAAGTTCAACGCACGCACGGCTGCTTGATCACCCACAATCAATTGCGTTGCAGGATTCGCGGCGGCAAAGTTTGCGAAAGTTTCGTTCATAACAATACCGACCTTGGCTGCGCGGCTAAGATCAGCCCGACCATTGCCGATATCGTCTGGGTCTGCTCGGGTTGCCTCATCGGCTTTTAAGTGCACACTATTTGCCGTCATCTGCAAAGCCGACTTCACTTCGGTCACGCTCCAGTTTGGATTGACAGCTCGAACCAATGCTGCCGCGCCTGCGATGTGCGGGCTAGACATTGAGGTACCCGTCAAAAAGCCAAACTGGCCAGCGACGTCACTCACCGCCGCATAGATGTTAGTTCCAGGCGCGGTAATGTCCGGCTTGGTCGTGTCTGCACCAATAAAGGTGAAATTTCCAACAGTCGTACTGCCGATGATATTGGGCCCACGCAAGCTGCTGCCATTGAGGATGTCAGCGAGTACCGGGTCATTGATCCTTTGTGCAGGTGACACGATAGTTGCTTGCGCGTTTGGATTGTTGGCCAACGCGGCTACCCATGCCTCGCCCACCGGCTTGCCGACAAAATAGCCTGGCACCGCGCCTGCTGCCATGCTCAGCAAAGGGCCAGGGGAGTGGTTAAAGATAATGGCCGCTACCGCACCTGCGTTTGCCGCATTTTGCATTTTCTCTGTGAACGCACAAGCCGGAGTTGCGCCATTGAGTGGCCCACGTTGCATCAACGCAACTTTGCCAGTCATCGAGCCAGCGGCAAAAGCGCCGGTATCATTGCAACCAAAGTTATTACCCAAACTGGCTCCGGTCACAACACTGATGACTTGGGTGCCCGTTAAGCCAGCCCCAGCAGCCGGAGTGCCGGGTCGATTTTGCAAACTTCCAGCAACGCTGATGAAATTCGCTTCAACGCGATCATGCGTCGAATTGGCAACTGTCAGAACCCACGGACCGCGGTGATTTACCGTGCCGATTGGATTGTCATTCGGCGCGGCGCGAGTATTACCAGAGGATGCCGCGACTAAAATATCGCCATTCACCATGTCGAGAAAACCACGGTCATTATCGCTCCAAGGGTCAATGCCACCGGAAATTGAGAAATTGACCACATCGACCTGATCGACGATGGATTGATTGATCGCAGCCTGGATCGCAGCGCCGTCACAGTTATTCGAACCGCACACTTTATACGTAATTACCTTGGCGCACGGCGCAACACCGGAAATTGGCCATTTCAGATCCACACCTGCAACGTTTAATGGCGGCACCAAAGCATTTCCAGCTGCAGTTGAAGCGGTATGAACACCGTGCCCGCCCGAGGCGGCGGAAGTATCTTCCGGATCTGGGCCGGTACAGGCTGTCGCTGCGCAATCTTTGAATCCGATCACTTTCGGCGCAAACGTACTAAAACCACACGCCGCATCGTTGCTGAAAGAAGGATGATCTTGATTTGCGCCCGAATCGAAGACACCTACGATCACACCTTGACCGCGCGTACCGATCCCAGAAATTGTCCCGGTGCCGTCCCAAATGGCCGATGCGCCAATCCATGTTGGCCCGGCATCTGAGTTGATTTCATAGACGCCCGCAGGCTCAACCGAAACAACGCCTTCCAAGGTCAGCAGCTTTGCCACTTCACCCGCGCTAATTTGTACGGAAAGTCCGCTCATTGTGACATCGTAGTAATGTGTCACTCGGGTGGAACGACCAAGTTTCGAATTAATCGAGGCCACATAGGCATCTTGCTGTTGGCGCAATATCGCTCGGTAACTCGCTGCCACCGGTGTGTTTGCTTGAAGCTTTCGCGCGCCCGTTGCCGAAGGCGCGGTTGCCGCGATGCCGCGCAGCTGACCCACGTTGTACATTAAACCGGGCTCTTTGAATCGTACAATGTAGTTTGTCGAAACTTGATTTTGCACGAACACGGGTTCTGCCACATCAAAGGATTGCGCAATCAAAGGCGAACTCATACAAGCTGACGCGAGCGCGGCGGCAAGTAGCTGATACTTTTTCATAAAAAACTCCGTTTACGGGTTTTTGGAAGGCCCCTAATGCCTGAAGAAAACTTAGGCTGAACAAAACTTTAGGCTGAACAAAACTTAGGGTTGATAAACACCGGCATAATATAGCCGAAGAAATGTTCGACTTGTGTCAAATATCTGATTGTTTACCCTTCCGTTTTGCTGTTCTTTAAGTCGGCCTTTTGCCTAAATCCCATCAAATTCGATGTCAAAACTGTGCCAGAGCGTGGCGAATTGAGCTGAATCGTCGTGAAAAATTCATCTAAAACAACAATACGCGCCCGCCAACTTGCCGCATAATGCGCGCCCAAACCACCCAGCTTGAGCCGAAAAACCATGGTCAAACCGCTACCGCGTCTGAAACTTCAGGGCTTTAACAATCTAACCAAAGCGCTATCGTTTAATATTTACGACGTTTGTTACGCGGTAACCGCCGAGCAACGCAGCAACTACATCGAATACATCGATGAAGCCTACAACGCCGAGCGCTTGACCCAGATTCTGTCTGATGTTGCTGAAATCATTGGCGCCAACATCCTTAACGTCGCGCGGCAAGATTACGACCCGCAGGGTGCTTCGGTCACAATATTGATCTCCGAGCAACCCGTGCTGGATAGCGCGTCGGTGGGTAAAGAAGTTTTGAAAGATACCGTGGTGGCGCATTTGGACAAGAGCCACATTACCGTCCATACCTACCCAGAAACGCATCCGCAAAACGGCCTAGCAACGTTTCGCGCAGATATTGATGTCGCCACCTGCGGCGTAATTTCGCCGCTGAAAGCGCTGAATTACCTAATCGACAGCTTCGAGTCCGACATTGTGATCACCGACTACCGTGTGCGCGGTGCCACCCGGGATATCAAAGGCCGCAAGCACTTCATCGACCATAAAATTAACTCCATCCAAGACTTTTTAAGTAAACCGATCAAAAACCGCTTCGAGATGATGGACGTTAATGTTTATCAAGAAAATTTATTCCACACCAAGATGCACATTAAAGATTTTGATTTGGACACTTATTTGTTTGAAACCAACAAAAACGATCTTTCCTACAAAGAACGCGGCCGCATTGAAGCGCTGGTGAAGCGCGAGATCGAAGAGCTGTTTCACGGGCGCAATTTGGATTGAGTACGCCTAAACTTTATCTAGCCAGCGCCTCGCCGCGTCGGCTAGAGCTACTGCGCCTCGCCGGGTTTGCGCCGGAAGTTCTAAACGTCGACGTGCCGGAAGTTCGTGCAGCGGATGAAACGCCGGAGCAATACGGTTTGCGCGTTGCTAGCGCAAAAGCCGAAGCCGGATTTAAGCTACTTGGCAGTATTGATGGCGCGTTAGTGCTTGGCAGCGATACCGAAGTCGTCCTCGACGGTCGCGTATTCGGCAAACCCGAAAATGCGGCCGCAGTAGCGGAAATGCTCAGCACTTTAAGTGGCTGCAGCCACCAAGTGATTACTGCTGTCGCCGTTTGTTCGCATCAAGGTAAAGCAAGCTTTCTACACGCATCAACGGTGCGGTTTAAGGCCTTAAGCAGTCAAGAAATCAATGCCTACATCAACACCGGCGAGCCCTTTGGTAAAGCCGGTGCGTACGCCATCCAAGGCGTGGCCGCTACTTTTATTGACGAATTGCACGGCAGCTATTCCAGCGTCATGGGCCTACCCATTTTTGAAACGAATGCGCTACTCAATCAATTGGGCGTTTACGCCGAGTGGCAACTGACGCACTGACTTAACAAAGAGCCGATAAAATCGCAGCCAGAGCTTGAATTCAGCGCGCACAGCCGTCAGTATGCAGCCGTGGATGGGGGCGCCTAGCCACAAAAAAGTTTCTTGAACGCGTTTGCATAGGCCAACAAGTTTAAGAAGCAAAAAGTGTTCGACCAGTTCTATCGTGGGGGCGTATTGGCTTTCGACGTGGGTTTGAAACTTTGGGTGCGTGTCGAGGGTGTCATCTCACCTCGTAAAACTCGATGGCAAAAAGACATAGTCGCAAACGACGAAGTCTACGCTTTAGCAGCCTAAGGGCTTG
>JANNYA010000099.1:0-17047 GCA_031409855.1 Rhodanobacteraceae bacterium
TTGAACTAAAGGGCGAATCCATGCGCAAAACAAGCAGCAAAACCGAATAGAATCGAAAACCACTTCAGCAAGTCTGTTCAGCTAACTTTTGCTGGCTTCTCATGCTTCGGAATGGTGGCTTCTCATGGCCGGAATATGCAACTATCGCTGCGCAACGCGACGCGCTGTAATGCTTGGTCGCGCCGTTCTTGACTATATTTTGCTTGCTTTTTCATGCTATTTTCCTTGTCGACCTATGAATGTTATCTTAGGTGACAAGTAGTTTGTCAGATGGGGCGGACCACGCGGGCATTGCGACGCAAAAGATTGTCGAGAATCAGCTGGCGGCGCAGGGGACTACTCGAAAAGCATTAGGGCGCGAGGAATTTCTGAAGCGGGTTTGGGCGTGGAAGGAGGAATCGGGCTCGACGATTACCCGGCAAATGCGTCGCCTGGGTTCTAGCTGTGATTGGAGCCGGGAACGCTTCACCATGGATGCGGGTTTGTCGGCGGCGGTGCGCAAGGTGTTTATTGACTGGTATCGCGCGGGCTTGATTTATCGCGGCAACCGTTTGGTGCATTGGGACCCGGCCCGGCCGCGAGGACTAAGCCATGTGGACAGCAATATCTTGATTCACAGCCCGCATCGCCACCGACAAAACTAGATTTTCCCGGCCTCCAGGAACTCCCCCGGAGTATCGTCAAAGCTTAGGTGTTCAACACGCCATTGATCGGCAGTGCGTATGAAATCCAATCGAATCTCACTATCCGCTATGGCCTCACACGTTTCTAGGCAGATTTTAATGGCATCACCTTCTTCGCCAAAAATTTTCGCAAAGAGCAATTTGATCTGGTCTCGCGCACCCTCGCATATGGCTCGGGCGCTGTGAAAATCTTCAGTACGGTAAACAATCCGGATGTGCAATGTGTAGGGTTCCTCGTCCGGAAGCTCCTGATCGCGCTCCATGATTTGGAAAAACACCGCATAGATACCGGCGGCTGCCGTCGCGATTATTTTCCCAAGCTCTTTTTCAACCGTGCTTTTCTTGATGGCGGTCCGTAGATGTGCCTCGAACGCATCTGGAAACGCTGGCCGCGCATAGCGGGCCGCCAACCACTGTTTTAACTCACGCTTTGATGCGCCCGTTATGGTCCATTGCCCGGCTTGAAAAGCACTCAATTCGTCAATCGAAACACTTTGCTTGTGCTTTTGCTCTAGTTCAATCCAGCGCTCGTCCCCCGTTTTATTTTGAACTGGAATGTGCAACGTCCGAGCGTTTTTTGCATATTGAAACGTCGCATTTGGGGTCGAGATATAGCGCGAGCGAATGATCTCGACGTTCGTTTCCTTTTCACTGCGCAAATCACAGTCGTGGCTAATCACGACTGCGACATCTAAACCATCAGAGGCCGCCGCCAACTCGTAGGTGTTGCCTTGGCACCATTCGATGATTCGCGGGCCCAATGCGACTAAGCCTCTTCCAGTCGGCCTGGAAGCGAAATAGTTGCACGCCAATCTTCTGACGCGCGCGCCCTTGAATTCATTGCGCTGGCATTTTTATAGGTCTGCTGCATTGACTTACCTTCCTTGATCAACAACGCAATTTGCTTGTCGTTAAGGCGATCCTGCTGAAATAACTCAAGTGCGGAATAACCCTCAAATGCCTTTGCTTTAAGCAACGGCATCGGGTTGGCGACATTGGCCACTGAAAACTGATGCGCAATGAGGCTCAAACGCCTAACGCGGTCTGCGTTCTCAGAATCCAACTCACACTCGCCGTTCTTCCACTTATAGATCGCCTGTCGGGTAACTTTCAGAATAACCCCAAGCTCGGTTATCGAAGGCGAAATAACCCGCAGAATATTCGCGATGTGATCACGGGTTGTGCGAGGCGGCGTGACAATTTTTTGAACGCGCATGTTGGAATCGCGCTCTTGTTCAAAAGTTGGGCGATTGGCGAATTGCGCCACATCCCAAACCGCACCAGTACCGGTCTTCTTTGGCGCAAATCCTTCAAATTGTTGTTTCACCGCGTTCATAAAATTTATTTCCAGCATTCCTGTGCAAATTCAGTGGTTACGGCTCTAAAAATGTCCGAACACCCCTGATGAAGTGACTCGAGTTGTGCCTTGGCCCCGGCCAACTCCATGGGCATCATGCCCTCAACAAAATGATCCGTATCGATAATAGCGTGGTGCGCCGTTTCCTGTTCTTCAAATTGCTTCAGTAACTTTAAGTTTCTGGTGGGCAAAAGATCAGGTGGAAATTCAAGCTTTCCATGTAGTTGGTAAACCCTGGAAACCAACGTCCCTTCATCAATCAAAGGCCTACATTGCGTACGAAAAATGGATTCACACATCGCTTGACTGCGCTCAAGCGGAGGCTTCGAAACACCGTGTACAGCCGCCACTAGATACTCGTCGATGCGGTGGCTCGCTTTTGGGAAAACAGCATCCAAATACCGCATTCCCAACCGACTTAGGTGATCTAGTTTCGCAATTTTGTGGAGGTGGCCGAGCGCTTCCACAAGCTCATCGATAAAAGGCATTTTCGTGTCATACCGGGTGGTGTGATACGTCAATGTCGAATCGTCGAGGATCAAGCCAGAATGCTGATCGGCTGCCGTCAGCAACCAAAGTGTCGAATCATTAATTTGCGCCGACGGCATATTGCCGGATTGAGTAAGTTCTAATCGGCGAATGACGCTAGCGCTTTTGAGCGGAAACTTAGCACGCACCGCATCGTGAAAGAGGCTGCTGTATGTCGCAACCGCAAATGGCGCGAAGTGCACTTGCGCCATCGCATAAAAGACCGGTGCATTCGACATTTTGCTCATTAGTTCCTCTCCGTAACCCTTGATGCGATCCTTCGCTCTAGCGCAGTTTACACATCAGTTGACAGTTAGGGTGCGTAAAAGTTCGCAGAGGTTGCGCTTGATGCCGCGGGTCGGCCTCCAGTCATTCAATTTGCCGGGAATTTCCAAGGCGGATTACATTGAGTTGGTCGATTTCACTGGCCGTGAATTGCATCCAGGCAAGCGCGGCAAGATTTTAACGAGCGCACCCAAAGCGCTGACCAAATTGGGCTTGGATAAAAATTACTGGACGACACGCGTCAAAGGCATTGTCTCGGGCTATGGCGTGTCGTTGGGCGTGGAAGAATTGAGCTACAAAGCCAAGAAAATCAGTCAGCGCACGCTATTTGGGATTGGCTTTGCGCGAATTTTGAAAAGATTTAAAGCGAAATTGGGTAATTATTTTTGCCGCGTTTACGGCTGGGTGCGTTGGGTTTGGACTTGTTTTGGCCTGGGTTCTTGGGCGAAATTGATCGAGGAAAATGGAAATGCCAGCGGGTTTTGGGGCGCTGGCATTTTTGGATCTAAGGCCTGGCTGTCCCCGGCTTTTGCTACTTTCTGGGCGATTGGCCGCGTTGGGTTTTAGTTTTATTTTTTGGCGAACTTGATTGAGGAAAATGGGCATGCCAGCGGGTTTGGTGGCGCTGGCATTTTTAGATATCAGGCCTGGATGGCCCCCGGTCGGCCTATTTTACGTTGGACCCAGAAATTTTATTAGTTGCTCTCGCATCGATCAAAATAAGCTCTTTGTTTTGAGTTAACTTTAATTCCTTCAAAGCTTCTGCTGTTTTTTCAAATTCAGAATCGGTGAAGTAAAGTATTACTTTTATTGATTTACTAGTTTGATTTGCAGCTTTATATACTTCCACTTGGTTGGCCAAATTTTGCTTAAGCTTGCTGTTACTAGCCAGCTTGAACTCAACTAACGTGCTGTCTTTTGACCCTCTCGAAATTTTATAATCTACAGGCCCCTGCCATTATTTACCTCAGCATTAACATCTTCCTCCGCAGCATACCATGTTAATCGAAATATTAACTGCAAGTCAGACTCTCTTTTTACTGGCTCGCCCTTAACATAAAACAGTATATCCGTCATTGCTTTCAATTACTTGCTTTAAAAACATCACTCTTTTATATGCTTCTTCGAATGTATCTCCTTTTTGGGCGTAGAATAAGTTCTGCTCCCTCAGTTTATCGACTAAAATTGTAACTTGCTGAATAAAAATTGCCTCGGTTTCTTTTACCTTTTCCTCACTTAACGCAATTGCTTCATCACCATGATCTTCTTTGTATCGGATATAGTGATCAATAAGAACAGGGAATTTGATAAGCGTACGAGATATCGCATGATTAATTTCACGTTGCGTAGCTTTCTCCGGAATTTGTCGAATGAGGTAATCATTGATTTGGGCACGTAATTCTATATTAGGTATGGACTCCGCTATGTCGTCAAAATCCCCAATAATGTCGTGCTTATTAATCCATGCCTCATCCTTAGTTAATATATCTTTTGGCGTGAGAAGAACAAAATCACCATCGATATAAGGCAACATGTATCTGCTAGACTCCCACCTACGGGTCTTATAATCAAACCTTGCGTGCTTGACACTAACTTCTTTGCATCTATTTTCTGCTACGTGTTTTTTTGCGAAAGCCTGCGTGTACTCGCACAGATACCTTTTTATTAAATTGGTGGTGAAATCACTAATTGAGTCTTTACCAACACCATCCTTGATCAGGCACAACTTTTCCAGATGGCTACTCTGTGTAATTTGTTCGGCACCAAAATTATTGAAAATTGAACTCAAATTGCCGTTGAGCGCGGTCGCAAAACTCTGTCCCAAACCTGAGCCACCATTTCCTACCCTGCTATAGCCAAGCCAATTTTGTTTTACTTCAGGAAAAAGAAACCAATGTTTAATTAAACCTTTAGATATTGCTCCTTTGTCTGACATTTCCCTGAGAAAAGTTATATATTTAATTATTTCCATATGAAGCTTTTGATAATCCGCTTTTTCACTGCTAAAAAGCAAAAACGGATCAATAAATACAGGAAGGTCATTGATTAAAGAAATATTGAACGCCCCGTACTCATCAATTTCATCTTTGGTTACACCAAAGTAATCTGAAAAATAGATATTCATTCGATCTCACCTGAGTACAACCGCACATAAATCCCCGAAATGGGGTGAAACTTTGGCATGTCCGCCAGCTATCTGAGTGGCATTCAAGCGTTTTCTAACTTTATACCTGAGAATACTAACATTTTCCAACTTATTAAGGTCAGAAATGGGTTAATTCGTTAACATGGATCCATTTTTCCATCATTTCGGAGTTGAATTTTCCACGTCCGGTAGATGATCGTAAACACTTCCTCTCGGACCATATGAAAGAAGTGTAATTCTTTGGCTTTTAATGTGCGGGAAATACACTAGACGATAGTCGCCCACGCGAACACGCCACAAGCCGGATAGATTGCCACTAAGGGGTTTAACGGTATCGCCTGAGATAGTAATTGGTGCACCACTGACCTTTGCAATTGCATCAAAAACTCGGCCCTGAGCTTTGCGGTCAATTCCAGAAACTGATTTTAAGAACTCATGAGAAAATCCAATATACCAATCTGGTGCTATTCGACTGTATAGAATTCCACTGTCAGGATGTGGTTCTTTTAATGCTGCACGCGCCGCTCGCAAGTCATAGTGAACTGCCGGTGGAATTCCTGCTCCCCAGAACTCCTCTAGTGCTTCACTAGCATCAGTACCAGCGCCGAAATAGGCAACACCAGACTCGCCAGACGCGATGAGTTTCTGTAAATGCAGTTTTTCTTGCTCAGTGAGCGAAGTTGCTTCTATTGATTCAAGCAATGAAAGCTGCTCTTTTAGCGAATCAACTGTCTCAGATGATTTGGCCCAAAGAATGACCCAGGCGAAATTAAAGCCAGTATTGGCCAAAATAGTACAACTGCAGTTGCCGCCAAAAATCGCTTTTCACCTGTATAAACGCCGTGTAGGAGAGCACTTAATGCAAGGAGCAAACCGGTACTGACGTAGAATAATGCTAAGAGACTCAAATTAAGACTCCCTGTAAAAAGCCCAAAAACCGATGGAGTTGATCCTCAACCCAAACCTTAAGCAAATCAAGCTCCCCCAAACCCAACGCTTAAGCAATCCTAGCCCCCACCGCTATACTCCAGCCCAAATTGAGATTTAGGTGAGACATGGACAAGTCGTTTGAGCCGCAGGCCTTTGAGGCGCGTATTTATCAGTCGTGGGAGGCGCAGGGTTATTTTGCCGCTTCGGGTCAGGGCACGCCGTTTTGTATACAGTTGCCGCCGCCGAATGTGACCGGCACGCTGCACATGGGGCATGCGTTTCAGCAAACCCTAATGGATTTAATGGTGCGTTATCAGCGCATGTCGGGCGCGGATGTGCTGTGGCAGTGCGGTACGGACCACGCGGGCATTGCGACGCAAAAGATTGTGGAGAATCAGCTGGCGGCGCAGGGTACGAATCGTAAAGCCTTAGGCCGCGAGGAATTTCTGAAGCGCGTTTGGGCGTGGAAGGAGGAATCGGGCTCGACCATTACCCGGCAAATGCGCCGCTTGGGTTCTAGCTGTGATTGGAGCCGGGAACGCTTCACCATGGATGCGGGTTTGTCGGCGGCGGTGCGCAAGGTGTTTATTGACTGGTACCGCGCGGGCTTGATTTATCGTGGTAATCGCTTGGTGCATTGGGACCCAGCGCTGCAAACGGCGGTGTCGGATTTAGAGGTGGAAAACCGCGAGAAAGACGGCTCGATGTGGTCAATTCGCTATCCCTCGGTCGATGGCGGTGCGGGTTTGGTGGTGGCGACCACGCGGCCGGAAACGCTGTTGGGTGACGTCGCGGTGGCGGTGAACCCGGACGATGCGCGCTATCAGCACTTGATTGGCACGATGTTGCATTTACCGCTGACCAATCGCCAGATTCCAGTGATTGCCGATGCCTATGTGGAAGCCGAATTCGGCACTGGTTGCGTCAAAATTACCCCGGCGCACGACTTTAACGATTTCGCGATGGGCGCGCGCCATGGTTTGACGCCGATCAATATCTTTACGCTGGAAGCCAAGGTGAATGACAACGCGCCCGCCGCCTATCAGGGCATGGACCGCTTTGTCGCACGCAAGCAAATTTTGGCGGATTTAGAAGCGCAGGGTTTGTTGATTGAAACCAAGCCGCACAAACTGATGCTGCCGATTTCCCAGCGCTCAAACGCGGTGACGGAGCCAATGTTGACCGACCAGTGGTTTGTCGATCTAACCAACAAGGGTCGGGCAGAAATTACCGAACCCGCATTGGCGGCGGTGCGCTCGGGTGCGATTAAATTTGTGCCGGAAAATTGGGCGAACACTTACACGCAGTGGTTGGACAATACTCAAGACTGGTGCATTAGCCGCCAGCTCTGGTGGGGGCATCGCATCCCTGCGTTTTATGACGAGGCAGGCAATATTTTTGTCGGTGAAAACGAAGCTGATGCGCTTAGTGCCAGCGACATCAAACCGGTCGGCGCGCTGCGGCAAGATGACGATGTGTTGGACACCTGGTTTAGCTCGGCGCTGTGGCCGTTTTCCACGCTAGGCTGGCCCGGCGATACGCCAGATCGCGCCGCCGAATGGCAGGCGTTCCAGCGGTTTGTGCCGTCCAATGTGCTGGTGACTGGCTTCGATATTATTTTCTTCTGGGTTGCGCGCATGGTGATGGCGACGCAGTATTTTGTCGGGCGCAAAGCGGACGGCAGTTTCGAGCCCGCTTTCGCCACGCCGGAATCACGCGTGCCGTTCAAAACCGTCTACATCAATGCCATCGTGCAAGACGCCGAAGGCAAAAAGATGAGCAAGAGCAAAGGCAATACGCTTGATCCGCTGGATTTGATCGACGGCATTAGCTTTGACGATCTATTGGAAAAATCCACGAGCAACTTGCTGATTCCCGAAGTAAAAACGCACGTCACCAAGCGCATTAAACGCGATTACCCGAATGGCATTACTGCGGTGGGTACCGACGCGCTGCGCTTCACTTTCGCAGCCTTGGCCACGCACGGGCGTACGATCAATTTTGATTTGAAGCGCTGTGAAGGCTACAAAGCGTTTTGCAATAAGCTGTGGAACGCGGCGCGCTTTGTTTTGATGCATTGCGAAGACATTAGCTTTGCAGCAAACGAGCCGTGGACCCCAAGCAGCACCGCAGAAAAATGGATCGCGTCCGAGTTCGCAAAAACCATCGCGCAGTTTGAGCAAAATCTGGCCGATTACCGTTTTGATTTGGCGGCGCAGGCGTTTTACGACTTCACCTGGAACGAGTTTTGCGACTGGTTCTTGGAGCTGGCGAAACCCGCGTTGGCCTCCGGCAACGCCGAGGAAAAGCGCGGCATGCAGCACACCCTATTAGTGTTGCTGGAAGCGCAGCTGCGGCTGGCGCACCCGATTATTCCGTTTATCACTGAGGAAATCTGGCTCAGTATCGCGCCGAAATTGGCAAAGACGGGCAAAACCATCGCGCTGGAAGCCTTCCCTAAAGCCAGTGAATTTCCAGGCGATAGCACAGCGGCCGCTGAGATCGTGTGGATGAAGGAGTTTTTATTAGGCGTGCGCCGCATTCGCGCCGAGATGAATTTGCCGCCCGCGAAACTGTTGCCGGTGCTGCTGGTCGGCGGCGATGCCAGTGATCGTGCACGCCAGGCCGCGAACGCGTCCAGCATGAATTTCATCGGCCGCATTGAATCGCAGCAGTGGTTGGCTGAGGGTGCGGCAGAACCAGCATCAGCATCGGCAGTAGTGGGCGGCTTGAAAGTGCTGATTCCGCTGGCGGGCTTAATTGACGTCGACGCCGAACGCGCGCGGCTGGATCGCGAATTGGCGAAACTGGCGGCGGAGATTGAAAAGTGCGAAAAAAAACTTTCGACTGACACCTTTGTTAACGGCGCACCGGCAGCGGTGGTGGCGCAAGAGCGGCAGCGTTTTGCTGAGTTCACGGCTAAGCGTGATGCGTTAGCGGGGCAGCGGGCTAAGCTTTGAATAATGAAGATTTGAGCATTGTGGATTGGATTGTAAAGTTGCCGGACAAGTACCAAATTATAGTACCATTAAGGCAATGAAGCGAAAATACCAACGCGTCGTCGAATTACTTTTCGCTCGTCCGACGAGCGCTAATATTCAGTGGCGGGATATCGAGGCGCTCTTTGCAGAGTTGGGCGCTGAAATCACCGAGCGTGAAGGTAGCCGCGTTGCGGTTGTTTTGTTTGGGGAAGTCAGGGTATTTCATAGGCCGCATCCGTCGCCAAACACCGACAAAGGTGCGGCAGCGAGCATCCGCAAGTGGCTTGAACAACACGGAATTACGCCATGAATGTAATGAGCATTGATAATTATCACGCCAAAATTGAATACGACGGCGAACTAGATCTTTTTCGAGGTGAGATCCTCGGGCTAACCGGTGGAGCTGATTTTTATGGCAAAAATCCTACAGAGCTACGCGCCGAATTCAAAAAATCCCTTGCGGTATTTCTTGAAGTCTGTCGTGAAAAGGGCATTGAGCCGCGTCGTCATTTTTCCGGGAAGTTTAATCTTCGTATTCCGCCTGAACTGCACGAGCAACTTGCTATTGCCGCGCAAGCGCAAGGTAAAAGCATAAATTCATTGGCGCAAGAAGCCCTATATGAACGCATAGCGTCATAAAACCAATCAAGCCATGCAAACACTCAATATCGCCGCCTATTTATTCGTAGAAATCCTCGATCCGCCGGTAACGGCGGACGCGATTCGCGCGAAATGCGTGGAACTTGCGCTCAAAGGCACGGTGCTGATAGCACCCGAGGGCATCAATCTGTTTCTTGCCGCAGCGCTTGAGCCTATCGAGCAATTTCTGCTTTGGTTGCGCGCGGATAGCCGCTTTGCCGCACTGATCGAGAAACGCCAGTTTTCTGACGCGCAGCCTTTCAAACGCTTGAAGGTCAAGCTAAAGCGCGAAATTGTGCCGCTGGGCGTGAACAATCTGTCGGTGGCGCAAAACCCGGCACCGCGCATGACTGCGGAGTTGCTGAAACAATGGCTAGATGCCGGTAAAGAGTTTGTGTTGCTGGATACGCGCAACCGCTTTGAGTTTGAGCGCGGCACGTTTGCAACGGCGGTGGACTTGAATATCGGCCAATTCCGTAATTTTCCTGATGCGGTAGAGGCCAAGCTCAGCGAATGGCAAGACAAGCCGATCGTGACCTTTTGCACCGGCGGAATCCGCTGCGAGAAAGCCGCGCCATTGATGCAGCGCATGGGTTTTACGGATGTGCATCAGTTAGACGGCGGAATTTTGAAATATTTTGAACTATGTGGCGCGGCGCACTATCAGGGCGATTGCTTTGTTTTTGATGAGCGCACGGCTTTGGATGGCGCGTTGGCACCGGCAAAATCTGGCCTGTAACCTGCCAGTTCAGGGGAAGCTACGCGGCTTTATCGCGAAGCGTACCCTGCAACGAAGTTTTAGCTGTCGCCGTGGCTTCCTCGGCTATAAGGGCTGCGATTCTTTCGCTAATGTTCAGTGCAGTGGAATCAATTAATTCAATGAATTGCGGAAGCATCCCTTCAGAAAATAGGTCGTGATCTCTGTGGGTTCGTATTAGCACAGCCTTTGTGGCTCTCTTTGAAATAGCTGCTCGTGCCAGCTTACTTGCCGAATCCATAATGGTTTCCCCGGCTCGTTGAACTCTAATTGGTACTAGGGTGCCACCAATCTTTGCTTGTAGAAACGCGTCTATTCCGACATTGCGCTGAACAGGCAGTAAGTCGAGTCCCGTAAGGAGCGACAACGCATCTTTGTCGGCATTGACATATGAGGCGCGCCCGTTCTTAAGCATTGCCGACTCTGTCTTAACAGGCGTTGCAAGTCTGCTTTGTGCGAGAACCACAGCCTCTTGCGAGATGTCAATTCCAATGCAGGATCTACCCAGGAGCTTTGCGGCAACCAAGGTTGTTCCACTGCCACAAAATGGGTCGAGCACTAAATCGCCAGCGTCAGTAGAGATATCGATAATGCGCTCAAGTAACAGCACTGGTTTTTGGGTGGGGTAGCCTGTGCGTTCCTTTGCTTTTGGATTAAGGAACGGAATCTCCCATACATCGCTGAGGGGGACGCCCTTTTTATCTCCTCCGTAAATAACGTTACCACCATCGTCGGTGGCATATATGGAAACTCCATGCTCATCCCGCGCCCGAAGCTGGAGTATTTGATCTATGTTCGTCGTCTCCGAGTAGGCACCGTAAACACGATTAAATTTGTAGCCACCTGTCTTGGAGTAAAAAAGGATAGTCTGATGGGCAGGCAATAGCCCCTTTGCAGAGTTTGACCATCGCCGGTAAGACCATATAATTTCTGACCGAAATTGATTAGCGCCGAATACATCGTCGAGAATTGACCGTAACAGAAAGTTTGCGTTGGTATCGCAGTGAACGAACACGGAGCCAGTATCTTTTAGGACTCGATGAATTTGATGGATTCGTAACTCCATAAATTCCGCATATTCACTAAGTCCGTTCCACAGGTCAGCGAACTTAAAAACTGTTCTTCTGTCGCGCGAGACGGAAAAATGATTCTTGTTTGTGAAAAACGGTGGATCGAGGTAAACAAGGTCGACCGTCGAGGTCGAGATTTTCTCCAATGCAAGAAGGCAGTCGTCGCGAATAACTTGAGAGTGTGGCGCGCTCATAGTGCCGCCACCCTTTCGTTAGCAATCTCTTCAAGAATCGCTTTCAGGTCAATCACCGTTTTGTCGCGAACATAATTCCACGCAGCATCCCCGTAGTAATACTCGCCGCCGACGCCTTCATAGAGAGTTTCTAGAGTTTCCTGTATTCGTATAGCCTGCGCTCTGTTTGGGTAGTAATACATCACGCGAATCGGTGTGTAACCCGCGTCAGATATGACTTGAATTCTTGTGTGTTCTTTTGTGATGTGATCGCCATCCGTCGTGGCGTCTTTCCACTTGATCTCCAGAGCATCATTTCCAACAAGGCAGTCAATTTCAAATGTCTTTGGGCGTTGTCCTCGCGTATTTTCGATTCGTAAAGAGGCAGAGTCAGGGAAAGCTTCTTTAAAGCAGAGCTTGGTAGCTTCTTCAAGGAATGAGCCCGCGTACTTGTAGAGAAATCGGCCTTTATTTTGATAAACATCAATCAAGTGCCCTTCCCGCTCACTTATTCCTAGAACGCGATATATCAAATAGTGGGAAAGCTCATCACCCTGCATCTCAACAACACGCCCTTCAATAGCGGTTTGTAATCGCTGAGCATATCTGTCGGCAAGTTGCCTGATATTGTCTCGGGTAGTCATAATAGCTCGCGCTGGAAGTAATTGAAGAGAGTATGCACGAAGCAGCAAATAAGGTGACTAACCGTGAATTTCCCCGGTGGCCCACTTTTCAGACGCAATAAGACCAAACTCGCTGCGCATTGGTCGCCAAAAATGCGGCCAACAAGCGTTACGAATCAAGGTTGACTTGTCCAGCGCCAAACGGCTTTAACGCGCCGGATGTCTCTTCGGATAGTGTTGTCTACACCGGCAGTTTAGTGGGGCAGCAAGTTTTTTTGAAGGCGCATCTGCATGCGGGCGCGGTAGTTTGGGAGTGCCACGTTTACCCAAAAATATTTGGCAATAGCACTTGTGAAGGCTACGACGTCGGTTGGTATTGAGCTTGCAGGCGGGTAAGTCAGGGTGCGTCTCAACTGATGTGGTCCGTCATCCCCGAAGGTTTTAGTCGGGGATCAGCCCACTCTTGCGCAACTAATTGCAGCGGCGCTATGCGAAACAACCTACTGGATTCCCGCCAAAAGCGCGCGGGAATGACAAACTTAGAGCACGTCACCACGTCAGTTTGAATCAAAATTCTCAAATCTCTAAGCGAAGCAATTTTTGATGGCGGCGATCAGCCTCTAAAAAATTTCTTGCACATCGCTTGAGCTTTGCCAATTCAGCCCCACTGATTGTTCGACATTTTTCGAATAAACCAGCAGGAATTCTATGAGTTCACCCGTCAGCATCAGTAACGAACGCCCGGTCGAGAGCAAAGCCGAGTTGGTTGAGTTTTTGGCCGGTGGCGAAAAAGTAAAAGCCGACTGGCGCATCGGAACCGAGCACGAAAAATTCGGCTTTGACAGCGAAACCCTGCGGCCCTTGCCTTTTGAAGGCGCGCGCGGCATTCGTGCGATGTTGGAAGGCATGACCCGCTTTGGCTGGGAACGCGTGATTGAGGGCGGCAATTTGATCGCGCTTAAGCGTGATGGTGCTTCGGTGACTTTGGAACCCGCAGGCCAGTTTGAGCTGAGCGGCGGCATGTTGACGAATATCCACGAAACCTGTTGCGAAACAGCTTTGCACCTGCGCGAGGTCAAAGAAGTCGGCGACGAGCTGGGCGTGGGCTTTCTGGGCATGGGCTTTCAGCCGAAATGGCGGCAAGACGAAATGCCTTGGATGCCGAAAGGCCGCTACAAAATCATGCGCGATTACATGCCAAAGCGCGGCAGTTTGGGCCTGGATATGATGACGCGCACCTGCACCGTGCAGGTCAATTTGGACTACAGCTCGGAAGCGGATATGGCGAAGAAATTTGCCACCTCCTTAGCGCTGCAGCCGATCGCGACCGCGCTATTCGCGGATTCCCCGTTTACCGAAGGCAAGCCGAACGGCTTTATGAGCTTTCGCTCGAACGTTTGGTCTGACACCGACCCAGACCGCACCGGCCTGCTGCCATTTGTGTTTGAGCCGGGCTTTGGCTACGAACGCTATGTCGATTATTTGTTAGACGTACCGATGTATTTTGTCTATCGGGACGGCAAATACATCGACGCCGCCGGGCAATCGTTTCGGGATTTTATGGCGGGAAAATTACCCGCTTATCCCGGACATAAGCCGACGTTGTCTGATTTTTCCGATCATTTCACCACTGCATTCCCGGAAGTGCGGCTCAAACGCTATTTAGAAATGCGCGGCGCCGACGGTGGCCCGTGGAATCGCTTGTGCGCGCTGCCCGCGTTTTGGGTGGGGTTGTTGTATGACCAAACGGCACTAGATGCAGCCTGGGATTTGGTGAAAAACTGGACGATGCCGGAGCGGGAAAAACTGCGAGTCGACACGCCTAGAATTGGCTTTCAAGCCACGGTTGCCGGGCGCAGCGCACTGAGCGTTGCCAAGGACGCCCTAGCGATTGCCGCCGATGGCCTCAAACGCCGCGCATTTCTCAACAGCAACGGCGCGGATGAACGCATGTATTTAGAGCCACTGATCGAATTTACCGAAGCTGGTATTACACCGGCCGAACGTAAGTTGGCGCTTTATCACGGCGCGTGGCAGGGCTCGGTCGACCCGGTTTTTCGAGAGTTTCAGTATTGACCAACGCACGTTGTGCGCGTAGCTTATGCGCATAATCACTGCGTGGAGAATACCATGAACGCTGTTGCTAAGAAGTCGACAAACTTGAGCCTACCGGAGGACGTATTGGCAAGCGCGCGCGCGCTCAAACTCAATTTGTCGCGTGAGCTTGAAATACATTTACGATCGGTAATTCGTGAAAAGCAGTCCGAGCAATGGCGAATTGAAAATCGTGAAGCGATTCAAGCGATCAACGCTCAAACGGAGCGCGATGGCCTTTGGTCAGACGGTTTGAGAATGTTTTAAGTGAAACGGTTTGATGTTTTCATCAACCCGCAAGAGCGTTTTCGCAAAGAATTTCCCTATGTCGTGATCGTGCAGTCGGATTTATTAGATGAATTCGGCACGCGCGCGGTGGTGCCGCTTTCGCGCAGTCGATATGCGCCTAGCCAAATCAACCCGATCATCGAATTTGACGGGGAAAGCTTTGTGTTTTGCGCCCAGCTAATCGCTGCAATTCCCACACAATCATTGACTAAGCTGCACGGCAACATCAGTTTTGCGCACAGCACCGCTTTTCGCGCCCTTGATTTTTTATTCGCAGGATTTTAACCATGCCTTCATTCGACATTATTAGCGAAATTGACAAACACGAACTGACCAACGCCATTGATCAAGCCAACCGCGAGTTGACCAATCGCTTTGATTTTAAAGGTCAGGACGCCAGCTACACGCTGGAAGAGTCGGTGGTCATTCAAAAAGCGCCCAGCGATTTTCAGCTAAAGCAAATGCTGGATATTTTAAAAGCGCGCCTGGTCGCGCGCAAAATCGACGTGCGCACGATGGATGTCGCCGACCCGGAAATTGCGCTCGGTTCGGCGAAGCAAAAAATCACCATCAAACAAGGCATTGAGCGTGATTTCGCCAAGAAAATTATTGCGCTGTTAAAAGAGGCGAAGCTCAAAGTTGACACCCAAATCCAAGGCGAAAAGCTGCGGGTTTTGGGTAAGAAAAAAGATGATTTGCAGCTGGCGATGGCGCTAATTCGCAGCACCGAGCTGGAATTGCCGCTGCAGTTTGAGAATTTTAGGGACTAGGTAAATTGGAAGTATCGTGGGCGCGCCACAACATGACCTTTCTAACCCACTGTGTTTATGTAGCGGCAAGCCAAGGTTTGTGGAGAACTATCCTGGCTAATGCGATTCAGGGCGGCATACGCCGACGTTAAAACAGTCAAGTACGTTCTCGCGTGAGTTAAACTGGCGTGCACGATTACTACAACGTCGCAATTTTTAATCGTTTAGGGGTTTTACTGCCGCTATGGATGCATCTGGAAACTACATCGCGAACAGTTCCATACCTCTGACGCGTGAGCCGCAGTGCGCAACACCCATGTTGACGTGCGTTGTTTTGTTCGCTGGTGCTGGCGGTTTTTCGCTCGCGGCGAAGAATGCAGGTCTCAAAGTCGTTGCCGCAGTAGAAATCAACCCGTGGGCATGCAAAACGTACGCGCACAATTTGGTTGAACTGCAAGAGCCAGCTCTGTACCAATGTGATATCAGCGAGTTGAAGGCGTCCGAATTGAAAAGCAACCACTTTTCGCAGGGCGCTGTGTGTGATGTGCTCTTAGGTGGCCCACCCTGCCAAGGCTTCTCGGTACATCGAATTAATGATTCCGGTGTTGATGATCCGCGGAATCAATTGCTTCTGCGCTATTTCGAGTTTGTCCGCGAACTTCAACCCAAAGTATTTTTGATGGAAAACGTGCCCGGGTTGCTTTGGCCTCGACACCAGGGTTTTCTATCAGAATTTTATAGGCAAGCTAAGCGCGCCGGTTACCAATTACGCGACCCGGTTGTACTTGACGCTCGCGACTTTGGCGTTCCTCAGAGGCGAAAACGTGTATTTGTTTTAGGTGTCCGAAAAGATGTTGCATTTGATATCGTCTGGCCGCCAGCACCTACACACAGTGAGTTTCGCGACGAGCGAAACGGCGAAAATCAGTCGACACTGCACGCTTGGGTCGATGCGAGTGTCGTGTTCCACAAGGCGCTGCCAACTGCAGACGAAAACGACAAGCACATGAACCACACCGCTGAGTTGATCGAAGTATTTCGCCGCACCCCGATTAACGGCGGCAGCCGACGGGATTCTGGCAGAACATTGCCTTGCCACGACAAACATGACGGACACAAGGACGTCTATGGGCGAATTGATCCGGCGAAGCCAGGCCCGACAATGACGACTGCGTGTATCAATCCGTCCAAAGGCCGCTTTGTGCACCCCACGGAAAACCACGGAATTACCGTGCGCCAAGCCGCGCGCTTTCAAACATTCCCAGATGATTTTATTTTCAAAGGCGGCTTGATCGCGGCGGGCGTGCAGATTGGTAACGCCGTGCCGGTGGCCTTGGCTGAAGTTTTGCTCAAAACTATTCGCCATGCTTTGCTGGGATCAAACGTTTGAACATTGAATCACTGCCTTTTCAAACCCGCGCCCGCACCATTGACCACTTGGGGCGCGAACAAATCGCCGATTGCCCGACCGCAGTCTCTGAGCTGTGGAAGAATGCTTACGACGCTTACGCAAGGCGGGTGGCGCTGAATATTTATGATGGACCGATGCCAATTGCAACCATAGTCGACGATGGGCATGGCATGAATCGCGAAGAATTCATTAATCGCTGGCTGGTCGTTGGCACCGAATCTAAAACCACGCAAACCCAAACCAGTGAAGCAGATCGCGACGGTTTGCCGGTACGAACCAAGCAAGGGCAAAAAGGCATAGGTAGACTTTCTTCCGCTAATTTGGGTTCGCTGC
>JANNYA010000100.1:0-7326 GCA_031409855.1 Rhodanobacteraceae bacterium
ATGCGGGGTCCGGGCGAGGTCGCTAGCGTAGCTGGAAATCAGCGGTGCGCGCTAGGCTGAAAGCAGGTTCAGTTTTCACGCGCGCTAGAGTTGCCGCTCGGATTGTCAAAATGCTATTCTTTTATGGCTTTGCAGGGCCGACGTCTGGGCGCTTTAGGAATGCACGATGCAGCAAACATGGCGACTGCTGTTGCGAATCGCGGGTTTTCAATGTGCGGTTGCATTATTTGGCGCGCTGATCTTGCTAGCACTGAATCAAGCGCAAGCGGCGTCTGCGTTTTTGTTTGGCGTGTTTTTAGTATTGATTGCAGCGTTGGCGGCGGCCGCTTTAGGCTTGCGGCGCGCAGGTTCACCACTAGAATCGCTGTCAAAGGTGTTGGGTGCAAGTTTTTCGAAGTGGCTTTTGATTTTGTCGACAGTGTATTTGGCGCTCACGCGCTGGCAGTTCGTGGCGTTGCCGCTGATGCTGGGTGTGATCGCCGCACAGCTCAGTGCGATCGTTGTTGGTTTGCGTCAGCCAAGGTTTTAGTAATTTCAAGGTTTTAGTAATTTAAAGATTTGTTACTACCGGTTTTTGTTTGTATTCAAGTTTTATTTGTATCCAAGAATTTTTCTAGCAAGTTCCTTAAAGAATTGAGTGCTATGGCGTTAATCGGACAACTAACGAATTTGCTAGCCAGCATGGCAGCCGCAGGTGGCAGCCCGGCTGAATACGTGCAGCACCATTTGACGCACAATAGGCTCGATGTCGTAGGCGGTTTTTGGCGCGTGAATATGGACTCTTTGTTGATGTCCATAGGCCTTGGCGTGTTCGTGATGGGGTTGTTTTGGCTGGTCGCGCGCAGGGCGACTTCCGGCGTGCCCGGCAAGCTGCAGGCATTTATCGAAATTGCAATCGAGTTCGTCGACGACCAAGTCAAATCGGTATTTCATGGTAGCCGAAAGATTGTTGCGCCGATTGCGCTGACAATTTTCGTTTGGGTGCTGGCGATGAATATGATGGATTTCATCCCGCTAGAGCTAATCGGTTCCACCGCAAGTTTGTTCGGCGCTGATCCGCATCACCTCTATTGGCGCTTGGTGCCTACCGCAGATATCAATATTACGCTGGCGATGTCGCTCACGGTATTTTTCTTAATGATCGGCTTCGCCGTCAGCGCGAAAGGCATCGGCGGCTTTGGACACGAGCTGATCGCCGCGCCTTTTGGCGACAAGGTGTGGCTATGGCCGCTTAATTTGGTGATGAACATCATTGAATACATCAGCAAAGTTGCCAGCCTAGCCCTACGTTTATTCGGCAATATGTATGCGGGCGAATTAGTTTTTATGCTGATCGCACTGTTGGCGACGGCGGGCGGGCATTTTCTGTTTGCCGAGGGGATTGCGGTCAAAGCTGGTGGCGCGCTTGCGTACTTAGCCGCCGTGATTGCAGGCGCAGGTTGGGGCATATTTCACATCCTGATCGTGCTGTTGCAGGCCTTTATTTTTATGATTTTGACCACTGTGTATTTGTCGATGTCGGTTGAGCATCATTAAGCGTGGCCTTTGCATTTTGTTTGCATGAAATGTTTTAAAACCGTCGTCACCTAAAAAACCACTATCACCTAAGTTGTATTGTTTTTCCCACCCAAGCTCAAAACCGAAAAGGAAATCATCATGGAATCAATTATCGCCGCCCTCCAGGGCAATATGGCAATCGCGATCGGCATCATTATCGGCTTGGGCGCGCTCGGCGCATGCGTCGGCATTGGCTTGATGGCGTCAAAGTTTTTGGAAGCGACTGCGCGTCAGCCTGAGTTAGCGCCAATGCTGCAAGGCAAAATGTTCTTGCTCGTTGGTTTGATCGATGCGCCTTTCATTATCGGTCTGGCAATGGCGCTGTTGTTCGCGTTTGCAAACCCTCAGATCGCTACGGTCAATGGCGCTGAAGCTGCGAAAGCAGCGGCTCAGACCACCGCGCAGTAAGCGGCATCGGAGCAATACGCCATGGAATTTAATGCGACATTGATTGCCCAGGCGCTCGCGTTCGCGATTTTAATCGCGTTCACGGTGAAATTCATTTGGCCGCCTTTGATGAATGCTATCGAAGAGCGCCAGAAGAAAATTGCCGATGGCTTAGCAGCTGCGGACAACGCCCGGAAAGAAGTAGCGGATGCCAAGCGTAAAGAGTCAGACATCATCGACGCAGCGCGTGCGAAAGCCCAAGAAATTTTGGATCGCGCGCACTCCACGGCGAATCAAATGGTGGATCAGGCTAAGGGCGAGGGCGCTGCGGAAAAGGCACGTCAGTTGACCGCAGCCGGTGTCGAAGTCGAAACTTTGGCGCATCACGCGAAAGCCCAGCTGCGCACCAAGTTAGCTGATTTAGTGATTGCGGGCGCAGGCCGATTGATCAAAAAAGAAATTGATCCGGCCACGCATAAGCAGCTAATTGATCAACTGATAACTGAGATTTAACGATGAGCTCAACGATCACGCTGGCTAGGCCTTATGCGAAAGCCGCTTTTGAGCTGGCTCAAAATGCGAGCGAGCTTGCCTCTTGGTCGGCTAAAATTGCCCAAAGCGCGGCTTTGTGCCGCGACAGCCGGATTTTGGCCTTGGTTTCCAGCCCACGATTGCAGCCGAGTGAACGGGTTGCGCTGTTGTTGCCTAAAGATGAGCCAGCGGATTCCACCTACACGCATTATTTGAGCGCGATGGCGGAAAATGATCGTTTGAGCTTATTGCCTGACGTGCAAACCGAATTTGAGCAGCTTCGAGCTACGGCCGAGCGCACGCTCAAGGTCAATGTGCGCACTGCCTTACCGATTGAAGAGGCTCAGCAACAGCAGATGATTGCAAAGTTGATGCAGCGATTCCAACGCGTCGTAACACTAGAGATTGTGTTACAGCCCGATTTGATCGGTGGTGCAGTGCTGGATGCGGGCTCGATTGTGATCGACGGTTCACTAAGCGGAAAACTCGCGCGAATGCACACGCAGCTGGCGGCTTAAGTCAAAGAACACTCACAGCAAAATTATTCAAAGATTCAAATTGTAGTTCCTCAACATCATCCTTTTTTAACTGGAAAGCGCATGCAAGCCAGCCTGAATCCCTCTGAGATCAGCGATTTAATTCGTTCGCGAATTGATAACTTCAAAACCACCTCTGAAGCCCGCAACGAAGGCACGGTAACCTCCGTCTCCGACGGTATCGCGCGCGTGCACGGCTTGGCTGACGCCATGCAGGGCGAAATGATCGAATTTCCGGGCAACACCTTCGGCCTCGCGCTGAATTTGGAGCGTGATTCGGTCGGTGCCGTGATCTTGGGCGCTTACGAGCAAATCAAAGAAGGCGACGTTTGCAAAACCACGGGCCGCATTTTGGAAGTGCCGGTCGGCACCGAATTGCTCGGTCGCGTGGTCAACGCGTTGGGTGAGCCTATCGACGGCAAGGGCCCGATTGGCGCCAAGCTCAACAGCCCGATTGAACGTGTTGCGCCTGGTGTGCTTTGGCGTAAGTCGGTCGATCAACCCGTGCAGACTGGCTTTAAGGCATTGGATGCAATGGTTCCGGTTGGTCGCGGTCAGCGCGAGCTGATCATTGGTGACCGTCAAACCGGCAAAACTGCGGTCGCAATTGACGCCATCATCAACCAAAAAAGCACCGGCATTAAATGTATCTACGTCGCAATCGGGCAAAAGCGCAGCTCGATTTCTAACGTGGTACGCAAGTTAGAAGAGCACGGCGCATTGGCACACACCATTATTGTGGTTGCGTCCGCATCTGAATCTGCCGCAATGCAATACATCGCGCCATATTCCGGTTGCGCGATGGGTGAATACTTCATGGATCGCGGTCAAGACGCGCTGATCGTTTATGACGATTTGTCCAAGCACGCGGTTGCTTATCGTCAAATTTCCCTATTGCTGCGTCGTCCGCCAGGTCGTGAAGCATATCCAGGCGACGTGTTTTATCTCCACAGCCGTTTGCTGGAACGTGCAGCACGCGTTAATGCGGACTATGTAGAGAAGTTCACCAACGGCGAAGTTAAAGGCCAAACCGGTTCATTGACCGCGCTGCCAGTAATCGAAACCCAAGCGGGTGACGTTTCCGCGTTCGTGCCAACCAACGTGATTTCGATCACCGATGGCCAGATCTTTTTGGAAACCGATCTATTTAACGCTGGTATCCGTCCGGCGATTAACGCCGGTATTTCGGTTTCACGCGTCGGTGGCGCAGCACAAACTAAGTCGATCAAAAAGCTCGGCGGTGGCGTGCGTTTGGTACTTGCGCAGTATCGTGAACTTGCCGCATTCGCACAGTTCGCCTCCGATTTGGATGAAACCACGCGTAAACAGCTCGAACGCGGTCAACGCGTAACCGAATTGATGAAGCAAAAGCAATATTCGCCGCTGTCAGTCGCAGAAATTGCGCTGTCGTTGTACGCCGCGAATGAAGGCTATTTGGACAGCCTACCGCTGAACAAAATTCTGCCGTTTGAAGCGGGCATGCACCAGTTCTTCCGTAATTCTTACAAAGACTTGATGATCTCTATGGATAAATCGGGCGATTGGGATAAAGAGATCGAGGCTAAGTTCCAAGCCGGGATTACTGAATTCAAGAAAACTGGCAGCTATTAAGCGCGTCGAAATTTAGTTAAGGCGAAATCAGATGGCCGGCGGCAGAGAAATTAAAACCAAAATCAAGAGCGTGCAAAACACCCGTAAGGTGACGCGCGCGCTTGAAATGGTCAGCGCAAGCAAAATTCGTAAAGCGCAAGAACAAATGCGTCAGTCGCGCCCGTATGTGCAGGCGATGCGCACCATCATCGGGCACTTGGCGCTCGCGCAAAGTGACTATAAACACCCGTTTTTAGCCGAACGCCCGGTAAAACGCGTCGGCTTTTTGGTGGTGTCTTCAGATCGCGGCCTATGCGGCGGCTTGAACTCGAATCAGTTCAAGTTGCTTTTGGGCGAGATGCGCAAGTTCCAAGAAGCGGGTTGTGAAATTGATGTGGTGTGCGTAGGCAATAAAGCATCCGCGTTCTTCCGCCGCCTGAAAGTCAATATGATCGCTGCACAACCGAGCTTAGGCGACAAGCCACAGCTGGCCAAGCTAGTCGGCACCGTCAAAATCATGTTGGACGCTTACAGCGACGGCAAGATTGATCGTTTATTCATTAGCTATAACGACTTCATCAACACCATGTCGCAGCAGGCCAAAGTCGATCAGTTATTGCCTTTGCCCGCCTCAGATCGCTTGCACACTAAGCACGCTTGGGATTATTTGTACGAACCCGATGCAAAAACCGTGTTGGATCACACTTTGACGCGCTATGTTGAGTCATTAGCATTCCAGGCAGTATTGGAAAACTTAGCCTCCGAACACGCCGCGCGCATGGTTGCAATGAAGTCCGCCAGCGATAACGCCGGCAGCCTCATTCAGACGCTGACTTTGGTCTACAACAAGGCGCGTCAGGCCGCAATTACCCAAGAAATTTCAGAAATCGTCGGCGGCGCAGCAGCGGTTTAAGCGCGCCACGATTCAAATCATTCGTTTTTTAATCCTTTGTCATTCACCTATTTGTCGGAGTACTAGCCATGAGCCAAGGCACTATCGTTCAAGTCATCGGCGCTGTCGTCGACGTCGAATTTCCACGCGGCAGCGTTCCTAAAATCTATGACGCGTTAAAAATCGCAGGTACCGCGATTACGCTGGAAGTACAACAGCAGCTGGGTGACGGCGTGGTGCGTACGATTGCGCTCGGTTCTACCGACGGCCTCAAGCGCGGCTTGACCGTTGACAACACTGGCGAAGGCATCAAAGTGCCGGTCGGCGTTGCGACCTTGGGCCGCATTATGGACGTGCTCGGTAATCCGATCGACGAACGTGGCCCGATTGGCGAAAAAGAACGTTGGGTGATTCACCGTAAAGCGCCGGAATATGATGAACAGTCCTCCGGCAATGAACTACTGGAAACCGGCATTAAGGTGATCGATCTGATGTGCCCGTTTGCTAAGGGCGGTAAGGTCGGTTTGTTCGGGGGTGCGGGCGTGGGTAAAACCGTCAACATGCTGGAATTGATTAACAATATTGCCACCGAGCACGCTGGTTTGTCGGTGTTCGCAGGCGTCGGTGAACGTACTCGCGAAGGCAACGATTTCTATCACGAAATGGCCGAAGCTGGCGTTATCAAGTTGGAAAATCTGCCTGAGTCCAAAGTGGCGATGGTGTACGGCCAAATGAACGAGCCGCCCGGCAACCGTTTGCGCGTGGCGCTGACCGGTTTGACCATGGCCGAATACTTCCGCGACGAGAAAGACGCGTCTGGCAAAGGCCGCGACGTGTTGTTCTTCGTTGACAATATTTATCGCTACACCTTGGCCGGCACCGAAGTGTCGGCACTGTTAGGTCGTATGCCTTCCGCCGTGGGTTATCAGCCGACCTTGGCTGAAGAAATGGGGCGTTTACAAGAGCGTATTACTTCCACCAAGACTGGCTCGATCACCTCGATCCAAGCCGTTTACGTGCCTGCCGATGACTTGACCGATCCAAGCCCAGCCACCACTTTCGCGCACTTAGATGCGACGGTCGTGTTGAGCCGTAACATCGCTTCTTTGGGTATTTACCCAGCCGTGGATCCACTCGATTCCTCCAGCCGTCAGCTCGATCCCTTGGTTGTGGGTCAAGAGCACTATGACGTAGCACGGCGCGTGCAGGGCATGCTGCAGCGCTACAAAGAATTGAAAGACATCATCGCGATTTTGGGTATGGACGAATTGTCAGAAGACGACAAGAAAGCCGTATCTCGCGCACGCAAGGTCGAACGCTTCTTCAGCCAGCCCTTCCACGTTGCGGAAGTTTTCACCGGCGCGAAGGGCAAATACGTCAGTTTGAAAGACACCATTCGTGGCTTCAAAATGATTGTTGATGGTGAAGTCGATAACCTGCCAGAGCAAGCGTTTTATATGGTTGGCGGCATAGATGAAGCCATCGAAAAAGGCAACAAAATGCTCGCAAAATAAGCTACTGCGCAGGCCGCTCGCTGCGTTGAGCCTGCGCTTGGACCCCAGTCACTCACTACAGTGAGCTCCTGGGGCTCCGCGCTGGTCTCGCCTTGCGATCAGCCTTCCTCGTGACGCTTATTTCTTCGCACGTAGTTGTTAGAAGACAAAAAAAACAAAACATCGCTGATCGGAAAATTCATGGCCACCATTCAATGCAATATCGTTTCTGCCGAACGCGAGATTTTCTCGGGTTTGGCAACCATGGTCGTCGTCAGTGGCGAAATGGGTGAATTGGGTATCGCGCCCAGCCACGCGCCGTTAATTACGCGCATCAAGC
>JANNYA010000101.1:0-37605 GCA_031409855.1 Rhodanobacteraceae bacterium
CTTTAAAGAGTCCGTTGCAGGCCTTTCCAAAGGCGGCTTGGTGCAATTCCAAGGCGTGCAAGTCGGCGAGGTGCGCAAATTGAAACTTGACCCCGTCGATCCGCGCGTGGTGATCGTGCGCGTGCGCATGACCGAGCAAACCCCGATCAAAACCGACACCAAAGCACAATTGAGCTTCACCGGCTTGACTGGTGTTGCGGTGATTGAGCTAATCGGCGGCACGCCCAGCGCTAAGTTGCTGCGCGAAGTCGAGCCCAATTCAGTGCCGATCATCGCCTCAATTCCCTCGACGCTAACGCAATTAATGGTGGACGGCACCGGCGTGCTAGAGAAGGCGCAAGAATTGATGGTGCGCGTGACGGCTGTGTTTAATGCGGAAAATACCGCGCGCATTGCCGGCATGCTGGAAAACTTTGAGGCCATTAGTGGCATGGCTAAAAAAGACTATCCGCGCCTGCCAGGCGCAATCAACGAGGCGCAAAGCGCCATCGCCGAAATTCGATTGGCGGTAGGCTCAGTCAATCAATTTGCCAAAAGCTCAACCCGCACCGTACGCGGCATTGATGGTCAAGCGCGCGGCGAACTGGCCGCCACGCTCAGTTCCTTGCGTCAGGCCAGCGACAATTTAGTCCGCATAACCGAACATTTTGATGCGGCCCCCGCCGACTATGTTTTGGGCCGTGAAGCGCTACCGACGTACCAAGCCGAGGTCAAAAAACAATGAACATTTACCGCAGAAGTAGCCTGTGCGCGTTTGCGCTGGCCGCATTCGCCCTACCCGGCTGTGCGCTGCTGAAAAAACCCATACCCCTGACGCAACTGCAGATTTCACTCGATGCTGCTGAACTCAACTGGCCCGCGCGGTTAGAGCTGGGCAGCGTCAAGGCGCGCGGCGTGTTGCAAAGTGATCGCATGATCGTCATCAACGGCGCGCTGGTGATGCAGCATGCCGACTTGCGCTGGGTCGCCGCGCCAGCGGCACAAATGACCGAACAGCTAGCGATAGCGCGCCTGGCGGCATTGACAGCCACAGCACCGAAAGCGAGCGGCAAAGCAGCGACGGTGGACTTCTGGCTGAGCGATTTTAATATCGCCGTGAGCGCCAACGGCGATACCCGCGTTGCGGTATCGGCGTCGGCTGCGGTGCGTTGCGCGAATGCAAAGTCCGCTAGCCAAATTGCGCCAGCGGCCATTGTTTTGCCATTGAACTCTGCCGATCCACAGCGTATCGCAGAACGTTTCGATGCAGCGACAACCACGGTTCTAACAAATTTGCTGGTGCGTGTTTACAGATATTGCCAGCAAGAAACTAAGCGCTAAAACGAAAAATCCAACGCAGCTGCATTGGATTTTTGTTTGAGTCATTACGGCTAGGCGTAAAGCTAGACTCTAGGCTCGCCGCGTCGATTGACGGTAACCGTAGCGCCCGGTGGGTAGCTGGTTTGCATGCGATGTTCTTGACCACGGAAGTTGTAAATTACGTCCCAATACTGCGGTTGATTGCCGCCGTAGCCACCGCTACAGCGCTGGACATCTTGCGTGTAGACCCGTCGGCCGTTGGTATTGCGATCAACGTCGCCACCGACTGCCGCGCCAGCGATAACGCCTGCTACTGTGGCAAAGTCTCGACCACGTCCGCCACCAATTTGGTGCCCTAAAATCCCGCCGATTACAGCACCCGCGATCGCACCCGGAACGTTTTTGCCGCTGTCACGATATTGCCCGCCCACTTGCTCGCGTTCAATCCAGCACTGGCGGTTGTTTTGATTCAACACCGCGCGTACCGAAACGACCTGCGCTTCAAAGGTACGCTCATCGTCGCGTCGCTGATTGTCGTACACCCATTCTGCCGGTGGCGCATAGCGATTATCGTCGTATTGCGCATTCGCTTGCACGGCGCGCACCGAAGAAATACGGTCATTTAGGCCCATGGCACCAAACGACGGGTAGCGTCCACGCCTTAGAATGACGCAGCGACCGCCGAAACGAACGTCGTCACAAACTTCCCAACGGCCACGCAAAACGATTGCCGACGAAGCCCGATCATTAAAACCTTGACGTTTAAAATTTCTGACTTCTTGCTCAGCTGTGAAGGATCTGCCGCCAAAACCATCGTGTTCGTAAACCATCAGTTGTGCAGCCGCTTGGCCGACAAACGTCAAACATGCTGCTGCAACTGTGATCGCTAATTTATTGTTCATAAGCTACTCCTGAAAGGGTCGTGCACCGGCTGGTCGTAGCCTTAATAAGGTAGCGACGCGATGCAACGTGGCCAAGATAGTCCTAACTAAACATTAGTTCTGTGTGCTGGCGTACGGCCAATTGCCGACGTTCGTGTGGCAAAGAGCTACCTGCGGCGGTTAGCGCACAGAACTAGCTAATCCAACCGCGCATTGTAAGTCCACCAAAGCACCCACTGGACTTAAAATGAAAGCCGACACACAGTTACAAACCGACGTCCGCGCTGAATTACAGAGTAATCCCGGCATTGACGCTGCGCATATTTGCATTGAGGCCAAAGATGGCGTGTTGGCTTTGAGCGGTGAAGTCGAAACCATTGCGGAAAAATTGGATGTGGAGCGAATCGCACAAGCGGTGACAGGTGTCATGGCTTTTTCAAGCGACATTTTTGTCATGCAGCCTCGCTTAAGTCCACGCTGCGATGCCGAGATCGCGATTGCCGCAGACAACGTGTTGAGCTGCATGTCGTTTTCACCTACGCACCCGATTACGGTGCAAGTCGAGGGTGGTTTGGTAACCTTGACCGGTTTGCTTGATTTGGAATATCAACGTCGCGCAGCACTTGCCGCCGTGCGTCAGCTCGTTGGCGTCACAGGGGTTCGCGATCAGATTATCGTCAAAGTGCAGCAGCAGGTTAAAACCAGCTCGCTAGCACTTAGCTTAGCGCTTTTATTTTCAAATGCGGCTTTGCCCAGCGCGGTTCTACCCGCATCAGTGCGCGCTGCAGTCGGCCATGCGCACTAAAGTACTGAACGAAGCTAATCGCGAAACACCACACTCTCACGACTAAGAAGTTTAAGCATGATCCACATCGCCGCAGCGGTGAACAGGGTGCAGCTGAGCAAGCCGATGCCAGTTAATACCCAATCGGTGGACCCCGCTAAATCGCGCATCATTGACGCTACGGCGCCGCTGATTGGAATCCATGCGACTTTCGGCCCGAGGTTGAAAAAATCCGCTGCAAATGCGGGCGCGGCCAGGGCCATCGCGGTGAAAATACCGGGTACTAAATACATCTGCGCTTCTTTGTAGGTGCGCGCGAACAGGCTGGGCAGTAACGCGAACGCCGATACCGCCATGGCGATTGCGACCGCAGATATCGACAGGGCCAACATCATCGATGCATCAAAGCTAATGTCGCCAATCTTTTGCTCCAGAATTTCAGTCGCTACGGCACCAAACTGCGACTTCAGCGCTTGCCGGACAGCCAATAGCAGCAAATAGAACCCCAGTAAACCGACCAATGCGCTGGTGATAGAAATGCTCAGCACCGCAAGGTATTTTCCTAACAATACCTCCCAGCGCGACACGGCGCTGACCAGTAGCGTTTCAAAAGTGCCGCGCTCCCGCTCGGCGGCGCTAGCATCAATCGCGACCGGCTGCGCACCGGTCATAGCCCACGCAAGTGTCAGCATCGGCACCAAGAAACTCAACGCCACCATAGAGATTGAGTTTTTTTTATCAGCCGTGTCGATAGCCTTAATTCGTAAAACTTCGCGATCTGTGTCCGCTAGTCCTAAGCTTGTTAGCTTTTGCGCCAACAGCTTTTTGTTGAATCGATCCACTGCGGTGCGCACATAAAGCTCTGCGGATTTGGCGCGTGTTTTAGTGCTATCGGCGTATAGTTTAATCTCGATTGCACCATCATCAAACCCGCTCGGCAAACTCTGTGGCATGGCGATTGCCACACTAAATTTCTTCGACGTTACTGCGGCTCTGGCGTCTAGCACTGGCACCAATTTTATTGGTTTAAAGCCCGCCATAGCCAATAGATTTACCGGCCCCATGAGCGCCGACTCGAAGCGACCGATGTCGCCCTGCACACCGATGGTCATCAGATCAGGCTTGCTTTTTCCGACGACCAACGTAGCCACCAACGGCACCACGAGCATCATCACAATCGGCATCATTAGCGGCAGCAGAATGGTGAGCCAAAATGTGCGCTTATCGCGAAAAGTGTTGCGCAGCTCTTTGAACCATAGAATTTTGACGATGCTGGCACGCATGCTCATAACGCTCCTTGCACGGGTTGACGTTGATCTTTGGCGAGCTTAAAAAATGCATCTTCGAGCGTGCCGCCGTGCGTGGACAAAATTTGACTTAATGAGTCGTTAACTAACAACCTACCTTCATGCAACATGGCAATCTGATCGCACAGCTCTTGCGCCTCGCTCATAATGTGGGTGGAATAAATGACTAAGCCGCCCGCTTTAGAAAACTGCAGTACAAAATCCATCAGTCCACGCCTTGCAAACACGTCCAAGCCATTGCTGGCCTCGTCCAAAATTAGCAGCTTTGGTCGGTGAATCACCGCGCGACCAATCAGAATTTTTTGCCGCATGCCGGTCGAATAGCTTTTAGCGCGCGCATCAAGCCAGTCACCAATACCCAGCGACGCACACAGCTCATCAATGCGTTCGGCAATTACGTCTGCTTTTAGGCCCGCTAAGCTGGCAAACAGCTCTAAATTTTCTCGGCCGCTCATGCGCTCATAAATTCCCATGTTCGCATTGACCAAACCCAGATGCGAACGCAGTTCTAGCGGCTGATCGACGCTAGAAACGCCCGCTAAGCGAATGCTGCCAGCGTTAGGTTTGAGTAGTGTCGAAATCATTCTCAGTAACGTTGTTTTGCCGGCACCGTTGGGGCCCAAAATGCCAACTACTTGGCCTGGAAACATCTGCAAGCTGACGTTATCGACAACTTTTCGCTTAGCGAAGGACTTTGAAACTTGATTTATCTCGAGCAATGCTTGCATGCGTCAGTCTATTGAAAGTAACGTCGCAAGACTAAGCGCGCGCACCGCGCAAGTCTGTAGCCCAAAAGTCGTCTAGCTGCCAAAGGCAAACCTATGCCATCGTCCCAATAAAGCGCAGCCCCACGCCACTTTCGGTCGCGATATAGCGCGGATTAGCGGCGTCATCCCCCAGGTGCGCGCGCAGCTTGCCCAGCAGAATACGCAAGTAGTGCGTGTCGTCGACGTGGGTAGCGCCCCAGAGATCTTTCAATATTTGCTGCTGCATCACGACCCGCCCAGCATGCGTTAAAAGTAAGGCCAGCAAGCCCCATTCTTTACGGCTTAAGTTCAACGCCACGCCGCTCAAACGAACACTGCGGCGCGCAATATCAATCTGCAAATGGCCATCGTCGAACACTGTTGGTATCGCAACACCGGTGCTCATGCGCAGCAAAGAGCGGATGCGCGCGCCTAGTTCGGCAACACCAAAGGGCTTAGTCACATAGTCATTGGCACCAGCGTCTAGCGCCGCTACTTTTTCGTCTTCATTGGCGCGCACCGACAACACAATCACGGGAACTTGCGAGTAACTGCGCAATTCGCGCAGTACGTCTTTTCCGTCAAGATCTGGCAAGCCTAAGTCGAGTATCACTAGATCTAGCGTTTGCGTCGCCAAAAGCTTTAAGCCCGCCACTGCGCAATCGGCTTCCAAAACGCGATGCCCCTGCGCGCGCAACGAGATATTCAAAAATTTGCGAATTTGCGGCTCATCATCGATTACCAAAATGCGCGCTGAGCCTTCGCTTTTTATTGTGGGGTTTTTTAAACCGCTGTCTTCACTCATAGTGCCAAGATAAGCCTAATGCCTTCGTTAATTTTTACAAGACTAGACGATGGAAGCATTTTTACCCTGCTGGTGAACAAGCTTCTATCAAGGGTTACCAGCTGCGAAATATTGACCACCGATGGTTTGGAAAGTCCTGATTCAGTTTTGCTAATACGCACATTGCCTGGGTAATCTGCCAGACCTAAATTCGAGGTGATGATAGCCACCACAATCGTGGCAATACGGCTTTCATTGAATGGATTGGTTTGGATGATCAGCACCGGGCGTTTCAAACCAGGCCCGGAGCCCACAGGATCAGGCAAATCCGCCCACCAGACCTCACCACGCCTCACGGCTCAGCATCCTGAATTGGGCTGCAGCAAACGCGGGTTCAAGCGATGTTGGATCGCCTGTTTCATCCCTGAGGCGTGATTCGCGCTCACAAACAGCGTTGATACGCTGAGTAATGTCATAGGCGCTGTGGCTGCGCACAAAACCAGCCAACGCTTCGGAATAAAGCTGACTGCGCGACTTGTTAAGGGCCGCAGCAAGTAATTCTGCAGCATGGAAGATCGGGTCGGGTACTGAGATGGCTATTTTCATACTAAAATGGTATCACTGCGGTATGAAGTTTTCCAGGTTTTCGAATGTAGTTTGGTTGGCTTTGAGGGTGCCGAATTGACCAGCATGTCAACCGGTCGCTTCACCCCCCAATCGGCAAACTAATCCTCACCACCGTACCGACATTATCCGGCCCGGCGAATGCCTCGACCGTACCACCGTGCGCGCCGACCATGCCTTGGCAAATCGTGAGTCCCATGCCCGTACCCTGGCGGCCGCGATCACCGCGTTCTAGTGAATAGAAAATATCAAAAATGCGTTGTCGTTGATCTTCGGGAATACCGGGCCCCTGATCGATCACATCAATCTCCATTTTGCCTTCATCGACGCGTGCGGCGACGCGCAGCGCGGTGCCCTTTGGGGTGTAGTGCGCACCGTTTTCCAAGACGTTGAATAGTGCTTGCTCAATCAGCGCGGGATGCACATACAGCAGCGGCAAAGTTGCGGCGACATCGATCTCAATCTGCAATTCCGGCAGCTGTTTGCGCAGGCGCAAGGTGGCCGAGCCGACGATCTCGGCGGCGCTAATCCAGTCCCGATTGATTTGCAGCGTGCCGTGCCCAAGTCGAGTCATATCCAGAAGATTTTGAATATAGCGATCCAGCCGTTTGCCTTCTTGCAAGATGCCGCTGGCCAGTTCGGTTTTATCTTCGAGCGAGAGCGTTTCTTGATACAGCGTCAGAGTTTCCGCGCTGCCGATAATGGACGCTAACGGCGAGCGCAGATCGTGGCTGACCGAGGCGAGCAGTGCCGAGCGCAGCTGTTCGGTTTCGCCGGTGCGCCGCGCAGATTCGAGGGCTTCGGTCAAGCGTGTACGCGCCAGCGTTTGTCCAATTTCGACGACGATGGCATGAATCAACGCTTCCAGCTCAGGCAGTAAGATTTCCATACGCTCAGGCATGCGCAGCGCCAGCACGCCGATGGGTTTGTCGTGCGTCACAATTGGGGTAAACCACCAGCGCAGCGCCTGTAAGGTGTCGGTAAAGCGCCCGGCGTTTTTCGCGTGCGTGTAGCTCCAATCGGCGGCGGCACGATCGCTTAGGCTGAGTTCAATCGCGCTCGGTTCGCTGATACTTTGTTCCAAGCTCTTCGCACCCTGCAACAACACCACAACTTCGGCCGCCGTTTGTTCGGTGATCAACTTGGCACCGGCGCGCAGCACGCTTATTTCGTCTGCCGCCGTGGCTAATTTCTGCCCTAATTTCTGCAGCGCACTGCCGTGCGCGTTGGCCGCGCCCAAACTCAGCACCTGCGCGCGCAAGGTTACCGCCAAACGGCTGCACACGAGTGCGGTGAGGAAAAAAAGCGACAGTTTGATTACGTCCTGATGCGCATCAATGGAAAAGCTAAAGCGCGGGTCGGTGAAGAAAAAATTATAGGCAAGAAAACTTAAGCCAGCGGTGTAAAACGCGACCCATAGCCGGGATCGCGTGGCAACCAACAGTACGCCGGTCAGGAAAATGGTCGAAACGTCATTAAAATCCAACACGTGCTCGGCCAGCATTCCCAATAGCACGGCGAGAGTCGCAACAAGTGTGGCAAAGCTGTATTCGCGCCAGCCGCCGAGCGCATGATGCCCCAGACGCAGCGCGCCGCGATCCTGCGCCTTGGCATAGGGCGTGTTGAGTATCGTTAGCTCAAACTGCGCGCCTTTTTGCAGCAATCGCTGCGTTAGCGTGCGGTTGAAAATGCGCATCAGCGGCCGCTCCCGCGTGCGTGCGATCACGATGCTCGACACCGCTGTGCTGCTGGCAAAAGCGAGCAGCTGATCGACAACGGAGGAGCCGTACAACGTGGTGGTTTCCGCGCCCAAACGCCGCGCCAAGGCGAATGCTTTGGCCACCGCATTTTGGCGTTCCCCAGCCATGGATGGTGTGGCAACAAACACCACCGTCCACGGCGCGTTGCGCCGTTCTGCCAATTTGCGTGCGGCGCGCACTAGATATTCGCTGTTTTCCAAGCCATCAATGGCGACCAATACCCGCGCACGAATCGGCACCGGATTCAGTCCACGCGCGGCTAGGTGCTCACGCAGATCACTGTCGACGTGATCGGCGACTTGCTGCACCGCTAAATCACGCAGCGCCGTCAAATTGCTGGCGGAAAAGAACGAATTTAGTGCGCTTGCCGCCTGTTCTGGCACATAAACTTTGCCCTGCTTAAGCCGCTCAATCAGCTCACGTGGCGGCAAATCTACCAGCACCACATCGCGGGCGCGGTCAAAAAACTTATCTGGCACCGTTTCGCGCACCCGCACGCCAGTTAGTTTCATCACCAGATCGTTCAAGCTTTCCAAGTGCTGCACGTTGACGGTGGAATAGACGTCAATCCCAGCATCCAGCAGCTCGGCAATATCCTGATAGCGATATTCGTGGCGGCTACCGGGTGCGTTGCTGTGGGCTAACTCGTCCATCAGCGCAATTTTTGGCTTGCGCGCCAGCATCGCTTCGATATCGAATTCAGAAAGCGTGTGCTCGCGATAGCTGCTCAAGCGGCGCGGCAGCAGCTCCAAACCCGCCAACATCGCTTCGGTTTCGGCGCGGCCGTGGGTTTCCACCACACCGATGACCACATCCACGCCCTGGCGCTTCAGCTCACGCGCGGCGCTCAGCATGGCGTAGGTTTTACCCACACCTGGTGCTGCGCCCAAAAACACTTTGAGCTGGCCGCCCGCATCCGATTTTGCGGTGGCAAGAAGCGCATTGGCTTGCGTGGTGCGTTCGTCATCGCTGCGGTCGTTCGTCACTGGTTAATCGCCTTGATCGAGGCTCAAGTTTAATAGCAGCACGTTCACGCGCGCTTGGCCAAATACGCCCAAGCTTGGCGCTGCGGTGTGGCGATCAATTTGTGCACGCACTTGCGCCACGCTCAAGCCGCGCGCGGCAGCGACGCGATCTGCCTGAAAATACGCCGCAGCGGGGGAGATATGCGGATCGAGGCCAGAGCCTGAGGCGCTGATTAAATCCGCTGGAATCGCCGCCGCGCTTTGTTTTTCGCGAGCGCTAATCTCCGCCGAACTGGCCGCCATGCGCTCGCGCAGCGCCGGATTGCTGGGTGCCCAGTTGCTACCGCTGGCAGCTGTTGGATTAAAACTAGCCGCCGAGGGACGCGCCTGAAAATATTGCGGCGCGCTAAATGGTTGCGCAATCAAGCTGGAGCCGATTACCACGCCATCCTTAGCAATCAGACTGCCATTTGCTTGCGCCGGAAATAATGCGCCACCGGCCAGCGTTGCAAAAGCCGGGTACAGCACGCCGCAAACTAGCGTGCCGATCAGGGCGAACACAATCAGCGTGCGGGGTGCGCTGGAATTAATATCAAGATTTTCATTTGTCTGAGTCATTTTAAGCTCCCATCACGGCGCCAAGCGCCACGTCGATCAATTTGATTGCCACAAATGGCAGCAGGATGCCGCCTAAGCCGTAAATCAACAAGTTGCGGCGCAGTAAGGCTTCGGCACTCAGCGCGCGAAATGCCACACCGCGCAATGCCAAGGGAATCAACGCTGGAATCACCAGGGCGTTGAAAATCAGCGCGGATAATACCGCTGAATTCGGACTGGTTAGTTTCATCACATCCATCGCGGCCAGCGCCGGTAAACTGGCCACAAATACCGCAGGGATAATCGCAAAGTATTTGGACACGTCATTTGCCAGCGAAAATGTGGTCAGCGCGCCGCGTGTGATCAGCAATTGCTTACCAATGCGCACCACTTCCAAAAGCTTGGTCGGGTCGGAATCCAAATCGACCATATTGCCGGCATCTTTCGCCGCTTGCGTGCCCGCATTCATCGCCAAGCCAATATCCGCTTGCGCCAGCGCAGGTGCGTCATTGGTGCCGTCGCCGACCATCGCCACCAAACGTCCGCCTGCTTGCTCGGCGCGAATTTTCATCAGCTTTTGCTCGGGCGTTGCCTCCGCTAAGAAATCATCCACGCCGGCCACAGCGGCAATCGCAGCGGCGGTAAGCGGGTTGTCACCGGTGATCATAATCGTGCGTACGCCCATCGCACGTAGCTCGGCGAAACGCTCGCGAACGCCGGATTTGACCACGTCGCTGAGCGCGATTACACCCAAAATATGGCCGTTATCGGCCAACACCAGTGGCGTACCCCCTGCACGCGCCACCTGTTCAATGCGCGCTTTCAATTCTGCGCCCAATGCGGCGTTGAGCAAGCCACCCGCTGCGGCGGCCCATTTTTGAATGGCATCGCCCGAGCCTTTACGAATTTGGCGCCTATGTTCGCCGAGCGTGTGTTCGCCGTCCATTAAATCCACACCCGACATTCGCGTTTGCGCGCTAAAGCCAAGGTAGTGCGGGTTTGTAGGCTCTGGCAAAGCGCAGCCTTGTTTGCGCGCCAGCGTCACAATCGACTTGCCTTCCGGGGTTGGGTCAGCCAGTGATGCCAACAATGCTGCGTCGCGCAATTGCGTTTTTGAGACACCCGCAAGTGGGAAAAACTCGGTCGCCTGACGATCACCGTAGGTTATCGTGCCGGTTTTATCCAGCATCAAGGTATCAATATCGCCCGCGATTTCCACCGCTTTGCCCGACTTTGCCAGCACATTCGCACTCAGCGCGCGGTTCATGCCCGCCACGCCAATGGCAGGTAACAGCCCGCCAATCGTGGTCGGAATCAAACACACTAAAAGTGCAACCAGCACCACCACATCGAGCTTGGCGCCGACAAAGCCAGAAATTGCGGGCAAAGTGGCGACCACGACTAAAAACGTCAGAGTCATTGCACACAGCAACACAGTTAGCGCCAATTCGTTCGGCGTTTTCTGCCGCGATGCGCCTTCCACCAGCGCAATCATGCGATCTAGAAAACTTGAGCCTGGATCATCGGCGACGCGGATCAAAATCTCGTCGGTCAACACTTTGGTGCCGCCAATCACGCCGGAGCGATCCGTGCCGGCTTCGCGCAGCACGGGTGCGGACTCACCCGTTACCGCAGCTTCGTTGATGCTGGCGACACCGCGCACGATTTCGCCATCGGCGGGAATCATTTCACCGGCACGCACCAATACCAGCTCGCCTTTGCGCAGATTCGAGGCGGGAATTTTTTCTGCGAACGTGCCATCGTCGTTCTGCCTACGCGCCATCAGTTCGCTACGTGCCGCGCGCAGGCTTTGGGCTTGCCCCCGGCCACGCGCTTCGGCAATTGCTTCGGCAAAGTTCGCAAACAGTACGGTAACGAACAAAATCGCGGTGACCGCCAAGCGAAAGCCAAACTGCGCGTGTGCGATTCCTCCATGAACTATGGCGCCATTGACGGTCAGTGCCAAACACAGCAGCGTGCCGATCAAAACCACCAGCATGACCGGGTTTTTGATCGCCGATGCCGGGGCTAGTTTTTTCAATGCCTCAATCATGGCGGTTTTAACAACCGCAGCGTCAATGCCAGCGATTGCCTTCTTCGTGCTTCTATCTATTGTCATAACTATCCTTAAACCTTGGTGATTCGTCTTTGCGAACGCAGTGAAGCAATCTCAAGTGACTACAGCCGCGTTGTTCGATGAACGCAAAAGGCCAACGACGAGATTGCTTCGCTACGCTCGCAATGACGACTAGAAAGCGAGCGCTTCAGCCACCGGGCCTAAGGCCAGGACCGGCAAGAAGCACAGCAAGGTGAGCAAAAAAATCACCGCAATCAGCGTGACTGCAAAAGTCGGCGTTTCAATATTGAGCGTGCCGGGCGTAACCGGTGCAACGCGTTTGACTGCCAAGCTACCCACCACGCACAGTGGAATCAGCAGCGCCGCATAGCGCCCGACCAGCAGTAAAACGCTGGCGCTTAGGTTCCACCAAGTCGTCGCATCGCCCAAGCCTTCAAAGCCGGAACCGTTGTTGGCATAGGCCGAGGCGTATTCGTAAAACACCTGCGAAATGCCGTGAAAGCCGGGGTTGGAATTGCCCGTGATTGCAGCATGGTTCAGCGCAATGGCCGAAGCGACCAAAATCAAAATCGGCTGCAAAATTATTAGCAAGGAAAGTAACTTAATTTCTTTGACCTCAATTTTGCGGCCATAGATTTCTGGCGTGCGCCCGATCATTAGCCCGGACAGAAACACGCCCACCAGCAAATACACCAGAAAGCCAACCAGCCCACAGCCCACGCCGCCCCAGATCGCGTTGATCAACATGCCGCTGATCGCCACGCCACCGGCCAGTGGATTGAGCGAGTCATGCATGGCATTGACCGAGCCGTTCGAGGTTTGCGTGGTGACAGTCGACCACAGCGCGGATGCATCCGTGCCAAAGCGTTGCTCCTTGCCCTCCATATTTGCGCCCGGTGCGCTTAAGCCCAGTGCCGCCACGTTCGGTGCGCGCTCGCTGAGAGTGCTGAGCGCGATGAAAGCCAAGCTAAACGCCGCCATCACGCCAAACACCATTGCACTTAAGCGCTTGCGCCCCGTCAACGGTGCAATCATCAGCACAATTGCCATTGGGAGCAAAATAATCGCCACCGTTTGCGCCACATTCGAGATCGGCGTTGGATTTTCCAAAGGCACCGCGCTATTGGGCCCATACCAGCCGCCGCCGTTAGTGCCTAGCTGTTTGGTCGCGATCATGGACGCCACTGGCCCGACTGGAATCACCTGCGATTCCAGCCCAGCGCTAGCATCGACCGGCGTTGCAGTTGCGGCACCGGCAAAGGTGCTGGGCACGCCTTGCGAAGTCAAAATCAAGGCTAGACCCAATGACAGCGGCAGCAAAACGCGGGTCGTGGCACGTGTCACATCGACATAAAAATTACCTAAATCGCGCGGCTGACCTTCCTTGGCCGATGCCGCGTTCAGCCCGCCAAACATACCGCGCAGCATCGCCAGCGCGATCGCCAAACCCATTGCGGGTGTCAGAACTTGTAGCGTCACAATGCCAGCGGTTTGCGATAGATAGGAAAGCTGCGCTTGCCCGGAATAGTGTTGCTGATTGGTATTGGTTAGAAACGAAATCGCCGTGTGCAGCGCCAAATCCCAATTCATACCGGCAATCTTGTCCGGGTTGAATGGCAGCTGGCCCTGCAGCATCAGCATCGCGAAGAAAAGCGCGCCCAACACCAAATTCGTGCAAATCAGTGCGCGCGCGTAACCGCGCCAGGTCATGCCGTGTGCGGGGTTAATGCCAATCGCGCGATAAAACAGGTTTTCAACAGAGCCAAACACTCGGTCAAGTTTGCTTGGTGCGGCGCTAAATACCAGCGCCATATATCTTGAAAGCGGCCACGCCAGCGCTAAGGCAATCAGTAAAGTTAAGGAAATTTCGATCATGAGCTGGGCCTCAAAATCTATCAGGCAGCAGCATTGCTGCAAGCAAATAGCCCGCCACCAGCAGCACCAAAATCAACAGCATCCAAGTCCACATAGCGCATTCCTTCTGATTCGCAATTAAGTGCAAATCATCGGCAATAACGGCGTAAAGTTGCTAGATCGAAATGACTGGGTTGGCGTAAATTCTGCGTAAAGTGCTTAAACTTGGCTACTGGGCTTGATCGCGGGCTAACCTTAACGCCCCAAGCCGACAAAGCGCAGCGTACGCCCCGCCATCATCGCCGAGTCCGGCCAAACGCGCCAAGGTTTGCGCCAAACGCTAAACGGTTGGCGCACCGCGCCGGAAATCACCACGCAATCATCAATCAAGCGTTGATTCATTCCCTGCATAACGGCGTTGCGTTCCGGCCCCACGGGCATGCTGCGAATGCGCTCAAAGTCCGCATCAAACGCGGCGTTTTGATAATTCGCATTATTAACCTGCGGCGCTTTGTACGGGCCGTAGTAAAGCTGCAGTACGTTTTCCGCGTCGGGCGCATCAAACTGCCAGCCCATGTCCATTAACATGACTTCGCCACGATTGACCGCTTCGATGTAGCTGCCAAAGCTGGGAAAGCTGCGCCACAAAATTTTCTCTTGCGCGAATCCCAAATCTAGCATTTGCGAGCGAAATAGCTCGAACATGCGGCGTTGCTCGATCCCGGCAGTGGAGCCAAAATGTAGTGTTGGCAAGGTATCTGGTGTGTACCCTGCGGCCGCAAGGAGCGCCTTCGCACTGCTTAAGTCAAAGCGTGAGCCCAAATTGCGCGGCTCAAAACCGGCGACATTGGGTGGAATTACGCCGGCGAAAATTTGCGCAGAACGGCTGTATATTTTATCGACGCGATCCTGCCAGTTATACGCTGCACTTATCGCACAGCGCAGCGCCCGGTGGCGCGCATCGGTGCCGGGATCGCGTGCCGCGCCGATGTCTGGATCGAGCATATTGAATGAAACAAACACCGAACCTAGCTCGACGTAATTGCGAAAATGCGTCGTTTTCGCCAACGCAGGTTGCAATGTAGGCGGGCTTTGAGACGCAAACACACGCGCCATATTGGTAGCACTGACGCCAGCTAAATCAAGTGCACCGCTTTCAAAAGCCAGTTGCACGGTGGCAGGTTCGGTTAAAAAATCAATTTCAATCTCATCCACCATCGGCACGCGCCGCCCTTCTAGCTCAGCAAAACCATAGGCAGCGTGCTTGGCTGGCTGGTAGCCCTCAACGGCCAAATTGAGAGCCTCTGGCCGAAAGCCAGGATTGCGCACCAATACGGCCTTGGACGCATCAAAGGACCAAAGCTTAAACGGCCCAGAGCCGACCGCGTTGTGAGCAAAATTCGCGCCAAAATGGCGTACTGCTTCAATCGGGACGACTGCGCTATAGGGGTTCGCCAGCGTGCTGGTCAGCATGGGCATGGGCTGCGTCAAGTGAATTTCCAGCATATCCGGCGCGATTGCTTTGAGGCCCGATAAATCCGCGTCCATGCTCGCGCCAGCCTCGACCCATGCTTTGATTCCGTCGATATTGTCGAGCCAAAGCCAGGCTCCATCAGAAAAGTTTGTCGGTACAAAATGGCGCTTTAGGCTATAGACCACATCGGCCGCTGTCACTTGCCGACCTTTGCCACCCGGAAAAATGGCGTTATCTTGAAAGTAGGCATCGGTGCGCAAGCGTATCCTTACGATTTTGCCATCGCCGCTCAACTCAGGCATTGCTAAGGCCAAATTTGGTGTTAGCGCGTAGGGTTCAGTGAACAGTTGATAGCGATATAGGGTGTCATAGACATTGCTAATGATCGCGCCAGAATAGGCGGAGTTCGCTTTGATCGGATCTAAGCTGGTGGGCACTTCGTTAAAGGATGTACGAAAGCGCACTAGAGGTGCAGTTGCAACGGCCGATACGTCAGTTGCTGAGTTGCACGCGAAAAGCACCGTAATGATTAGAATGATTAGACTGGCTAAAAGATAGTTAGATTTTTGCATCGCTTCAGTGTAGCCGAGCCGATTTATTGCCGTGCTATTTTCAAGTTAAATCCGGCGCTGAGCGACACGGCAAACAAATCCGGCGCTGAGCGACACGGCAAATACGTGTTCACGGCAGTAGCGCATGCACACACATCCAATCCCAGGATCGTTGGATCGTTTCAGTGCTGTAAAAATGCCCAAGATTGAACGGTACCAACTCAAAATTTCCCTGTGTTTCCGGGGTTTGCTCAGTCCAGCCCGCGTTTAAAAAACGCAGCCGATCCGCTTGCGCAGTGGTGTAAGGCACGGTGCTGTCATTGCTGCCGTGCGTTAGCAGCACGGGAACGCGAGAGGTGAACGTTTCCGGCGTGCCATAGCTAGACGTGGCAGGCAACAGACGCGTCGCATGACCAGTGTAGGCCGCCGTGAAGCTCGGGTCTCGCAAAGCCATACCATGCATAATTTGCCCGCCCGCTGAATAGCCCCAGCCGTAAATGCGGTTAAGGTCGACGTTGTAGTTGAGTTTCATATCCGCAATGACGGCACGGATTTTGATTTCGTCTTGCGCGGGAATCCAGCCACCTTGGCTGCCACTGGATTCCGGCGCCGCGATTAAAAACCGCGTGTTTGTGCCATAAATTTGCTCAAAAGCGTTGCGAATGTTGCTTGCGGCAAACGCCTGGGTACCCGGCCCACCCGCGCCATGCAGCGCGATGATCAGCGGCAAGGCCTCGCCCGCGTAGTCAGGTGGCACGGAGGAGTGATAGGTGACAAATCCGCTTGAAGTAATAATCGTGTACGTGCTCGACTGAAACACGCCACCACTGCCAAAACTCGGGCGTTCCGGCGGCACGGCTTCCAAATCTTCAAAGCCGCTATTCAAAGTGCGATCACTATCGCAGCGCCAAGCGGGCGCGCGCACTTGGGTGAGCGCGTGCGCGCAATTGGCGAATAACAGCAGCAAGAGCAGAATTTTTTTCATCGCTAAACTTTACGGCATGCAATTCAGCCCTTGCAACCCACGCTTAGGTCATCAAGCATAAGCAATTGCTACACTTTCCCCCGCACCCAAGCCACCACACTTGCCAGTGCGGGCATCAACGCCGGTGAATCATCGCCACCGCCCTGCGCCATATCCGGTCTGCCGCCGCCTTTGCCGCCGATTTGTGCGGCCACGGCACCCAACATATCCCCGGCTTTGAGTTTGGCAAGCGCTAGCCCATGCACACCCGCAATCAAACTGGCTTTGCCATCGATCGTGCCAGCGAGCACGACCGCGCAATCAGGTAGGCGCGATTTCAGACTGTCCAGCATCTCGCGCAATGTCTTCAATTCAGCGCCGTCGACTTTTGCACTGATCACTTTGATTCCGCCGACGTCTACTGCTGCGCTGGCGAGTTCGGCAGCGTGCGCGGCTGCGGCTTTAGTTTTCAGCCGGTCTAGCTCATGTTTCAGCTCTTTTTCGCGCTCCAACAACTGTTTGAGTTTGTGCGATACGTCCGCTGGTGCGGCGCTGAGCAAACTTGCCGCGATATTGAGCTGGTCCTGATCCGCTTCCAAGGCCAAGCTGGCACCTTCGCCGGTCACCGCTTCAATACGGCGCACGCCCGATGCGACACCGGATTCGCTGAGAATTTTGAAGGTGCCGATATCGCCGGTGCGTGCCACATGCGTGCCGCCACAGAGTTCCGTGGAAAAATCGCCCATCGCCAACACGCGCACGCGGTCGCCATATTTTTCACCGAACAGCGCCATCGCGCCCGCTTTGATGGCTTCGTCATAGTGCATTTCATCGGCGCTAACCGAGTTATTGGCGCGAATTTCGCGATTAACGAGGCGTTCGACTTGACGCAGCTCAGTCTTAGTCACCGGTTGGAAATGGCTAAAATCGAAGCGCAAACGTTCGGGGTCGACTAGCGAGCCTTTTTGCGCCACGTGATCGCCCAATACGAAGCGCAGCGCCGCATGCATTAAGTGTGTGGCGGAGTGATTGCCACGGGTAAAACCACGCAGGCGCGGATTGACTACTGCGGTGGCGTGATCGCTGTGCTTTAGCTCACCTTGCGACAAATGCCCGACGTGGCCAAAGTAGGTGCCGGCAAGTTTGATTGTGTCAGTCACGACAAAACAACTTTCTGCGCCGTCAGCCTGGCAAATTTTTAGCTCGCCGGTATCGCCAACCTGGCCGCCGCTTTCCGCATAGAACGGCGTGCGATCCAAAATCACCACGGCTTGATCAGCACTGGTTAGCTCACTCACTTCTTTGCCATCCAGCAGTATTTTCAACACCTTGACGCTAGGCACTTCGAGTGCGGTGTAGCCGAGAAACTCAGTGGCGGCCAAACCAGCTGATTGTTCCGCAGTAATCGCAAACGCGACGCCAAACTTCGAGCCGTCGCGAGATTGTTCGCGCTGTGAATCCATGGCTTTTTGGAAGCCAATATCATCAATGCTTAAGCCTTTTTCGCGGCCAATATCGGCGGTTAGATCGGCAGGGAAACCAAAGGTGTCATAAAGCTTAAACACCTGCGCGCCGGGAATGACGCTGCTGCCACCCAGCTGCGCGATGTAGCCGTCCAACACTTTCATGCCGCCATCTAGAGTTTCCGCGAAACGTTTTTCTTCCGCCGCTAAGGTGCGCTCAACCAAGGATTGCTTGAGCTTAAGTTCCGGGTAGGCGCCACCCATTTGGGTGACCAATTCGGCTACAAGCTGATGGAAAAATAGACCTTTTTGTCCAAGCTGCCAACCGTGTCGCAAGGCGCGGCGAATAATGCGCCGCAACACATAGCCACGGCCTTCGTTGCTGGGCAACACGCCGTCGACAATCATAAAAGCGCAGGCGCGAATATGATCCGCAATCACGCGCAGGCTAGGGTTTAGCAAATCAGCGGTGTGGGTAAGGCGGGCAGCCGCCTGCACTAACGCCGCGATCGAATCAATTTCGTAGTTGGAATGCACGTGCTGCAGCACCGCCACCAAACGTTCTAAGCCCATGCCGGTATCGACGCAGGGTTTCGGTAGCGGTTTTTGATCGTAAACGCTGAGCTTGAATTTGCCCAACTCGCGCGTCACCTGCGCAATTTTTCCGGCCGCTTCAAATTTTTGCTTCTGTGTGAGCGCGTCGGATTCGAGTTCAAAACGCTCTTCGGACAGCAAAAAGCGCTCGAACTGCATGAACACGTTGTTCCAGATTTCGATGAAACGATCACCGTCTTCGTCCGGGCTGCCCGGCGGCCCACCTGCAATATGCGCGCCGTGGTCATAAAAAATCTCAGAGCACGGGCCGCAGGGGCCAACGTCGGCCATTTGCCAGAAGTTATCCGAGGCGTAGCGCGCGCCTTTATTGTCGCCAATACGAATCACGCGCTCGGCGGGCAAACCAATTTCGTCTGTCCAGATTGCAAAGGCTTCGTCATCTTCCTGATAGATCGTTGCGAGCAGCTTGTCTGCGGGCAATTTGAAGACCACGGTCAGCAGCTCCCAAGCAAAATGAATGGCATCGCGCTTGAAATAATCACCAAAACTGAAATTGCCCAGCATCTCGAAAAACGTATGGTGCCGGGCGGTGTAGCCAACGTTTTCTAAATCATTGTGCTTGCCACCGGCGCGTACGCAGCGCTGGCTAGACGCCGCGCGCGTGTAATCGCGCTGCTCGGCACCCAGAAAGGTGTCCTTAAACTGCACCATGCCTGAGTTGGTGAATAGCAAAGTCGGGTCATTGCCTGGCACTAACGAGCTGGACGCTACGTGGCGGTGGCCTTTGGATTTAAAATAGTCAATAAAGGTGGTGCGAACGTCATTGCTGCTGAGCATGGCAAACTTGTCGAAAAAACCGGGCCGTGGAGGATAGCAAATCGTGTGTGACTTCGAGTTTTACGGTTCGTTTATGCCGGTTATGGGTTTGATTCGCTGCCAGCCAATGGCTTTACTTCTAAAAACCTGAAAAGCTCGAGCCCGCCGTGCACGTTTCATGCACTACGACTTTACTCAACAGCGGTAACAAGGTTTTTAGTTTCTGATACAACCACACACAGATTTGCTCGCTGGTGGGGTTTTCCAGTCCAGGAATATCATTGAGATAGTTGTGATCCAGCTGCTCGTAAATCGGCTTGAACACCGCTTTCACGTCAGCAAAATCCATCACCCAGTTTTCTGGCCCCTGCATTGGCCCACGTAAATGCAGCTCGACCCGGAACGAATGCCCGTGCAGGCGCGAACATTTGTGCGTTGCGGGCAAATTTGGCAGGCGGTGCGCGGCTTCAAAAGTGAAGCACTTGAAGATGTCGACGATGGCGGGCGTTAAAACGGGTTGTTGGGCTATAACGGGCATGGCTAGTTGCATAAATAATGCGCACATTGCGCGGAAGTGACCAGGGCCAGTCAAAAACGACCAATAGACAGGCGTTCGAGGCGTTTGGCGAATTTGCGTCGAGCTGCATACCGACCACTGCGGCGACATCGTTTGATGAAGTGGTGGTTATGAGTGGAATCGAACCACCGACCTCAGCATTATGAGTGCCGCGCTCTAACCGTCTGAGCTACATAACCAATCGAGCCGCGTATGATGCCGAAAGCCGCGCCATCAAGCAATGTGCAGCGAACTATGCTGTTCAGTTTTAGTCCGCCAATTAGTCAGCCACTAGGCGCAAGACATCTTCATGCTCACCGCTCAAAATATCCGCCTTAAGTAAACGCAAACGTCGGAAATCGCATTGACTGACCGCCTCGTGCACTTCTAATAGCACGCGCGGGTGCATGGAAAAATCAGTGAGGCCCAACGCTAACAACAAGCGCGTGTAGCGGGCTTCGCCGGCCATTTCGCCGCACAGCGATACTGGCTTTCCAGCGGCTTTGCCTGCGTCAATAGTTTGCGAAATCAGCGTCAAAACAGCCGGGTGCAGCGGGTTGTACCAATCATCCAGCCATTCATTGCCGCGATCCACGGCCAGCGTGTATTGCGTCAAATCGTTCGTGCCTATCGACAGGAAGTCCAGCTCGCGCGCCAAAATCGGCGCAATTATCGCGGCAGCGGGCACTTCGATCATGCCGCCTAGGCTCAAGTTTTTGCCGCAGGGGACGCCTTCACTTTCCAATTCGTACTGACATTGCGCGATCATGGCGCGGGTACGCACGATGTCGTTAACTTGGCCGAGCATCGGCAGCAAAAGCTTTACTGGGCCAAAGTGGGCGGCACGCAAAATGGCGCGCAGCTGGGTGCGGAATATCTCTAAGAAACTCAAACTTAAGCGAATGCCGCGCAACCCCAGTGCCGGATTCGCCTCATTTGGGTTTTGCCCGAGCGGCAATTTTTTATCCGCACCAATGTCCAGTGTGCGGATTGTTAGCGGTAGGCCTTCCATCGCCAACACAGCTTTTTGATAGTCGGCAAACTGCTGATCTTCGCTCGGTTCTTTGCCGTGCTCTAAAAAAATAAATTCGGTGCGATACAAACCCACGCCAACAGCGCCATTTTCACGCGCAAGGCGTAAATCAGCTTCGTGTTCGGCGTTCGCCCATAAACGGATGGTGCAAAAATCTTTGGTTTGACAGTTCAAGCCGCGCAAACGCACCAGCGCGTGTTGACGCCGCCGCAGCTCGGCTTGCTTTTCGGTGTAGCGCTCGATGCGTTCGGCGTCGGGCGCGATCAATACCAGGCCACGCTCGCCGTCTAAAATCAGCATCGCGCCTTCGTTAATCATCTGGCGCGCGCCTTTGATGCCGGCCACATAAGGCAGGCCCAAACTGCGTGCAATAATCGACGCGTGCGATAGTGGCCCACCGGTTTCACTTACGAAACCGACCGCGCCACGGTCTGCCATATGGCTCAGTTCCACCGGTTCCAGCTCGTCGGCGACAATCACGCGCCCGACTAAGGAGTCGGCCTTGGCGTCATCTGTTAAGCGCACATCGCGTTTCACCAGCGCCGCCATGATGCGGCTAACGACTTGATTGACGTCGTCAATGCGGGCTTTTAGGTATTCGTCTTCCATCGCCGCAAACGCTTCTAGCAACTGCTCGCGCGTCATTTTCAGCGCCCATTCGGCGTTCACCGAGCGGCTGCGAATGAACTCCAACGGGCCTTCTGAAAGCGTCGCGTCTTCCATCATCAGCAAATGTGCGTCTAAAAACTCGGTGACTTCATGCGCGAGCGGCCCTTGAATGTTGTCGGCCATGTCTTTCAGCGTCATTCGCGCATCGAACACGGCTTGGCGATAGCGATCAATTTCTGCCGGTAGCTCTTCCGCAGGCAAATTGAATTCCGGGATCTCAAAATCATTGCCCTCCAACAGGCGTGCGGTGCCCAAAGCAATGCCACGCGATGCCGCAGCGCCGGTTAGAAATAGCGCGGTCATCTAGCGTGACCCAGGTGGATACCCGCGTGACCCAGTTGGATAAGCGAATTGGAAGTTAATCCAGGCATGCCTTACTCGCCCTCGTCAAACTTACGATCAAACAAATCGGCGGCAGCAGCGACCGCTTCGGCTTCATCCGGGCCCTCGGCGCGCAAAATCACGGTGGTGCCTTTGCCCGCAGCCAGCATCATCACGCCTAAAATGCTTTTACCGTTGATCTCTTTGCCGCGGCAATGCAGAAACACCGGCGAGGAAAAACGTGCGCACAGCTGCACCAGTTTCGCCGCCGCGCGTGCGTGCAGGCCCAGTTTATTGCTGATGATGATTTCTTTTTCGACCATTCATGCCTCACTGATGACGCCGTTGCGTCCACCCTCACGGGCCGCCTCGGTTAGTTTTTCCAAGCCACAATCGTTGCAGTATGTCAGCGCCCGCAGCAGCATGGGTAAATTTAAGCCGGACACGCGCGCCAGCTTGCGCCCGTGCTCTAAATCGCTGACGACATTGGCCGGTGTAGCGCCAAAAATATCGGTCAACACCAACACGCCTTCGCCCTGATCCAATTCACGCAGCAGCACATTGGCTCGGTGCCGCAAATCTTGCGGATCGCAGGCCCAGCCCACTTCCAATACATCCACCGGCGCAGTTAACACGCGCAACACCGTGCGCGCCGCCGCAAGCAGCGAGCTACCCACGCCATCATGCGTTACCAGCAAAATGCCGACGCTCATTACCCTAACTCCCGATGAAAGCTCATCACGGATTCCCGTGTGCTGGCAAAGTGTAGCGCCAGCGCCTCGACTAAATACACGCTTCGATGCCGGCCGCCGGTGCAGCCAATCGCAACTGTGACGTAACTGCGTTCGGACGAATCTGAGGGCGGCAGCCAGCGTTCCAGAAATGTCTTCAAATCTGCCAAATACGCCTGCACGTCGGCCTGCAAGGCCAACCAATCGCGGACGGGTGTGTCGCGCCCAGAAAGCGGACGTAAACGCGCGTCCCAATGCGGGTTCGGCAAACTTCTGGCGTCAAAGACAAAATCGGCGTCGGCCGGCAAGCCTTTTTTGTACGCGAATGACTCAAACAGCACCGACAGCCCGGCAGCACCTAAGCCTAAATCCGTAATAATGCGCCGCCGCAGCTGATGGACGTTCAGCTCAGTAGTATCAATCACTAAATCCGCGAGCGAGGCAATCGGGTGCATCAAGGCGCGTTCGCGTGCGATGGCTTCTTTTAGGCTCAAGCCATCGCGGCTGAGCGGATGACGGCGACGGGTTTCGCTGTAGCGTTTGAGCAAAATCTCATCACTGGAATCCAAAAATACCAACGTCACCTCGGAACCCGCAGCCGCTAAATCCGACAGCACTGCCGGAATTTGCTGCAAATCACTGGGGCGATTACGCGCATCAATGCCGATTGCCACCCGCTGGCCGGAATCGTTCAGGCCGGGCGTTTCTGATGTTTGCGCAGCAAATTCGCGCACCAAACCCGCCGGTAAATTATCGACGCAGTAAAAACCCTGATCTTCCAGAGTATTGAGCGCAATACTTTTACCCGAGCCAGAAATACCGCTGACGATCAGAAATCGCTGCTTGCGGGTGGCTTCGGTGGATGTGGTGGCTAAGGACTTAGGCATAGCTACGATTTACCTGTTCAGCCGTGCGAATGCAATTGGCTGCACTGAAGTTTTAGCGTAAATGGCTTGCAATGGAACACTAAAGCTGGATTCCCGCTAAAAGCATGCGGGAATGACGAACTGAGGACGCTATTGCTTATTCAATTCCCAGTTGTAATCGCTGTAGTCAATCTCAATAGTGCCGACTTTGAGCTGCGCTGATTGCGCCGAGTTAAGGCCAATGCTGGCGGCATAGCCCGCGACGAATTCGGCGACACTGTTTGCACCCAAAAAGCCGCGCTCAAAATCTTCGCCGTACCACTTAAAAATCATCGACAATTCCAGCGCTTTTGCAGCTGTGTTGTAGCGATTTCGACTGCGGTCACGCAAAAAGCGCTGGGTTTGATCCAATAGCTGGGCGTCTAGGCGCGCCGCGACAAAGGCTTCCGGGCGTAGTGCTGGGCAGCCGATACTGGCGCAATTCACGGCAAAATGAATGCGCGGGTCGTCATAGTCGGTAGCACCGCGCAGCAGCACATGCTCGATATCATCCAACGAACGTGTTTTACCAAGCAGGGGCACAAATTCTTGTTTCCATGGTGAACTAAAAAACGAGCCTAAGTCTTTGATTGATTTGATGTCTGGGTACTTCGTCAAAATCAGCTGCAGCGTGAAGGCGTTGTAGGCATTGATTAAAAATGCGCGCCGCTCGAGTTTGCTGAATTTTTGAAACTGCGCCTGCGAAACGCCGCTAAGGCTGGCAGTGTAGCGATCCAGTGGTGTGCGATCAGCCTTTAACCCCGAATAGTCCACGCCGCTGGCCGTTCCCGCTGCATTCCAACGCACGTGACTGGACAAGACATTGTTAAAACCTTTGTGACTTTGATCGAAGGTTTCAGCGGCGTGTGCAAAACCGGCTAGATTTAGAGAAATACTTAGGCTGAGCAACACAAGCCAGCGACATCGAACAGCAGAAAACATGATTTTATTGTTATTGAAAAGGTTGCAGGCTAGACCGTCGCGACTGGCATTTTCTTTCGGCTAGCGCGATTTATTCATCGTCGTCAATTCCTACTTCGTCGAAATTACGACGACCTCACACGGTTCGCACGCTCACAAACCCCAGCGTAGCTTCACCAAAAACTGATCCGAATCCCGCAGATCAAAACTGTCTTGAAATAGTTCGACCGAGCTACGCACATCGTCGCGCTCTTGGTCAAAGCCGCCGCGTGCGTACACCACATACAGCTCGCGCAGCGGTGCAAATTCATATTTGTAGCGCAGCTGCACGCCCAAATTGCGCACCTGCAGCGGCGCGATCACATCATTCGTCGCATACGGCACGCCGCCTGGCCCCAAGCGCACTGCGCGAGCATTGTTGGCGTTGATAATCAACGATTGCAGCTTAAAACGCAGCTCATGCTTGGGGCTGGGAATCCAGTTGGCGTTGAAATTGGTAGTGAGCTGCTTACGCCGATAGCGCGCAAATAAATCCGGGGTTTGAACGCCCTGAATGCGATCTGCTACCCGCCAGACCAGCCAATCGCTGCTGTTACGCCAGCGCACATTGCCATCCAGCGCCAGTGTGCTGCTCAGCTGATAGCTAGCGTTTGCGACAAAATTCCACGCGCGCCCGTCCAAACCCTCCTGAAGATTTCGCACCGAGCCGCTATAGCGCCATTTGCCATGCTGTGCACTTTGCTGGAAGTGCGACAGCATCAGCCTTGCGGGGCGCCGCATCAGGCCGTTGCCGCGCGAAATCAAATCGTCATAGCCGGCAGCGTCCAGAAGTACCTGGGTGCTGGCGAAGCCACCATCCGCTGCGTTGAACTGCCGATACACATAAATGCTGTCGGACAGACGATCACCGCGGTCATTTGCATTAGCAATCAATTGCATATTGTAGCTTGCCGCCGCGCCATCACTGCGCGGTGTTTGCGGCCGCCAGGTGCCGCCGAAGTAAATGCTGTTGAAATCGACTCTAGCCGAATAGCCGAAATCATTGAAATTTAACTCTCGCCCGTAGTGCGTTAGGCTGCTGCCAATATCCCAGGCTTTACTGGTGTAGTTCCAGCTTGCGGTGCCGCCAAAATCGCGGGCATTTGGCAGGGCTGACGAGGCAGATCGAGCACTTGCGATCAGCAGCGCATTAAAACTGTGCCGCTCGCCCGCGCGCACTTTGAAATCGCTACCCTGCACCCGCGCATCCAAGCCAAACGGATCAGTGACTTGGGTTAGCACGTAGCCGGCACTGAAAATTTGCCCCGGAATCAGGCCGCGCGCAGCAAAAAAGTCTTTACCACCGCTATTGCTTTCCGATGCGGCAAACGCGCCGTATTCGACACCGTGGCTTGCGCCGTTGAGCTTCACGGCACCGTTCAAATCGTTTTGCGCGCCTACGCGTCGGGTATAAATCAGCTGATTAAAGTTCTGATCGCGCACATCAAAGAACGCTTGATTCTCGGTGAAAAAAGGGCGTTTATCCGAAAAAGCAACTTCCACAGCATCGAAATTGACGACTAGCTGATCCGATTCGACTTGGCCGAAATCCGGCCGTACGGTCGCGGTCAAAGCAAATTCACCGTTTGGGCGCCAGGACACGTCAGCACCGGTGCGCCCGCTGCTAGTGTTATCGACAAAATCATACTGCACGCTAGCATAGGGCACCACGCTCAGCGCGCTTTGCTGGTAGCTGGCGATACTTAAGCCGGCAAAGTCAGACAAATATCGGCTTTGCGTGGCGCTAATCGCCGGGTAAGAATAGCGCTCGCCCGCATTCCAAACCGCGCGGTCAAAGCTGATGCGAATATCGCGGTTTGTGCCCCTAGATTTTGCCATCGGCACACTAGACCAGGGAATCAGCAGCTCCGCCGTCCAGGCGCTATCGGTGCTGGCGAGCGCTGATTGCCAAACGCCATCCCAATCGTCAACAAAAACGTTTTCGCTACTCCAGATGCCATCTTTTTGTGCGCCGCCAGCGCTGACCGTAAACTCATAGGCGCGGCTGCTATTGCCGTCAAAATCAATGATCGCGGTAACCGCATCGCTGTTCGGATCCGCATCACGCGGCCGCGAATCATTGCTGCGGCTAGCTATTTCCGGCTGATCGCAGATAAACGTGATCGCCAACCCTTCAGGTGTAGCCAGCAGCTTGACGGTCGTTTTAAGGCGCGGAGTGGTGCGGTTAAACGGCTGAGTTAGCGCGAATTCGGTAATCTCGCTGGCCTCATCCCACTGGGGCTCATTCAGCGCGCCGTCCACAACAATAGCCGCATGCGCGCTGTTAAGTGCCGCAATTGCAGCAAAAGTGACAAAATGTGATGGCAATTGTGGCTCGGATATGGCGCAACGGCCTAAGGGTGAGTCAATTTTGCAAGATGCGGGCCAAGTGTTTTGATACGTCGAAAGCGTATTTTGCCGCTAAGCTGCCATTTTAAGCGTAACTGCAAGGCCCAACTTGGCACACAGACCCAGTAAGTAGTCCACCGAGACTTTTTCAATACGGTTTTTCATGATTTCGTTCAAACGCGGTGCGCTGATTTCCAATTGGTGTGCGGCGGCGGCTTGTGTTAGGCCGGAACGCTGCTGCCATTTACGGATTTTTCCGGCTAGTTCCGAGCGCAGCAACATGAGCGCCGCTTCGTGTTTAGGCAGGCCCAAATCTAAAAAAATATTCTGTTTGCTCATGACAACTCCTCGATGCTGCGGTAGCGTTTGCTTGCCAGCGCTAGATCAGACGGCGCTGTTTGTTGGGTTTTCTTTTGAAAGGCGTGCAGTACGTATATTGCGGTCTTGAATTTTGCGACATAGATAACCCGATATGCACCGTCCTGATCTCGTACGCGAAGCTCAAAGGCGCCCGAGCCGACAATCGGCATGGGCTTGAAATCTTCAGACTCACCGCCTTCCTGCACAAGATAAAGTGCTTGGCCGAACTCCGAACGTACCCGCTGAGGAAACGTAAGCAAGTCTGCACGCGATGTCGCTAAAAATTTGACGGGCTTCATGGGGCAAATATTACAACTATTCGTAATAGGGTGGTCAAGCAATTAAAATCAGTTTAGTGCGTAAAAAATAGTGCCGAATTTACCCCAGCGCCCCACCACAACTCGACCCCTGCCCCGCCGTACAGCCAAAGCAGTGCCCGGCAACCCGAATCGGGCGGCCAGTGAAATCGCTAATCAACAGATCACGCAGATGCGTTTGACTTGGCAACATGGCGTCATTCGCCGCCTCCGGCTGCCCCAATGTCAGCCCCAGCATTTGATTGAAATCACAGTCATACACGTAACCGCGATAATCCACGCTAATCAAATCCCGGCACATGACGTTATCTAAATTGTGATCCTGATGATTATCGTGTAGCAGCGTCATGTAGGTTTGAAACTCGCCTTTCGATTGCAGCCATGAGCCAAAGCGTTTGATTGGCATATTCGCCAAAGTAAACAGCTTATTAAAAACAATGCCGTGCTCGCTCTGCAGGCGCGCTTTGTAGTCGCTTTCCAATTTGCACTGCGCGCCGGGTAAAAATGGCCCGCTTGGGTTGTAGACCAAATTCAATTCAAGCCCGCTGTTCGGCACGCCAAAGCCCAGCGTATTCATATGCTTGAGCACGCGCACGCTGGAGGCAAAAACGCCATCACCGCGCTGATTGTCGACGTTGGTTTCGGTGTAGCACGGCAGGGAGGCAACCACTTCCACGCGCTGTTCGGCTAGAAACTCTGGCACCCATTCGTAGCCTATTTCTTCCGCAATGGTGGGGTTGAAGCGATCCATCACATGCATGCCGCTGGCGCGCGCGCTGCGCACAAGATACTGAAAATGCGGGTTCATCTCCGGCGAGCCGCCGGTCAAGTCCAGCGTTTTAATGCCCTGCTTGGCCGCGAATTCTAAGCTTAAGTCAATGATTTCCTTACTCATTTCCTCTTTGCGCGTAGGCCCAGCATTGACGTGGCAGTGCAGGCAAGCGATGTTGCAACGATAGCCTAAATTGAGCTGTAGCGTTTGCAATTGACGACGGGCAATCGCGGGGAAGGCAATTTGTTTTAACAGGGCTAGGGAATCGCGCATGGTTAAGACTTCGAGTTAGTAGCGAAAGGGAAAAAGTAGCAGCCCAAGAAAACTGCGTGGCGTATGGCTGCTGGGCTGTGTGCCAAAGCCTGGCTGGTGTGACTGCGCATCGGCACGAAAGCTACGAAATAAATAATCCCACAGCGAAATCGTACTGCCAAAGTTGCTGTTCTGATCGCCTTTTTCAAGGCGGTGGTGGATCCGGTGCAGCGTCGGTGTAATGACGATCCAGCGCGCCCAGCGCTCCAAACTTTCCGGCAACGCCAAGCGCGTGTGCGTCCACAAAGCGCCAGCCGACAGGGCCAGCTCGAAAATAAGCACCGCGATTACCGGTGGGCCTAAAAGCGCAATTGCGGCCAGCTTAATGCCCATCGACAGCGCAATTTCGAGCGGGTGAAACCGCACAGCGAGTGACACATCGAAATCCTCATCGCAGTGGTGTACGCGGTGCAAACGCCATAGCAGAGGAATGCGATGCATCAAACGATGTTGCAGATACACCACCAGATCAAGTGCCAGCACGCTCATCACAATCAGCAGCCCGCTCGGTAACGCTAATCGCTGAAGCAAGCCATCACCCTGTTGCAGCGCAAACTGCACGGCAAGCACCGGAAAGGCGATGCGCAAAACCAGCGTATTCAGCAGCATTAAGCCAAAATTTTGCCGCAGCCGCTGCCAGCGCTGTGGTGTCCACGGCACCGGCGTCAAAAACAGCTCGGCTAAGCTCAGCGCCAGCAAAACCGCTGCGAATGCGGCTAAGCGAAGGGTGCCCTCATGTGCTAACACGAGAAATTATTAGCAGCAAGCAGGCGCACCGGCACCGCTAGAGGCCATCGGTGCAGGGCCACAGTCAAACAGGCCAAAATGCTGAGCCTTTTCCCCGACGACGCGGAAATGTTTGCCATAGCGCGTGCTGCCGACCATATCGGCGGTATTGCCGCACACCAGCATCGGTTTGCCGGTAATAAAATGATGGTGATCGTCTAAATCAAACGCGTGTGGATGTTCGGCAATCGTGCCTAAATACGTCGCAACTTGACCAAAGTCTTCGCAGCGATCTTCCAGCGCCAGCTTAAACGCGCGGATCGTGAGCGAGCTAAAGCCAATGTGGCCGATTTTGCGCACGACCTCCGCATCAACCAGCTCAATCGGCGTTGACTTCAATACCCGCACATCATGGCAGCCCAGCTTTTCCATGATGCGGCGGAAGTCTTCCTTATAGAGTGCGCCGCCCAAGCATTCGCCCAAAAGCACTGGGTCGCGCTGTAGTGCGGGTGGAATGCGTTTGTCGGCGAATACGTCGGAAAAATACAGCTCCCCGCCAGGTTTGAGTACGCGCATGACTTCCGCGAATAGCTGAATTTTATTCGGCGATAGATTCATCACGCAGTTCGACACCACGATATCCACTGAGTTATCCGCGATGCCGACACTGCCCAAATCCTCGATTAAACCTTGATGGAAACTGACGTTCGATGTCGCGAGTCCAAATTTTTCCGCATGCCAAGCTTGGTGACGACGCGCCACGTCCAGCTGCTCCGGCGTCATATCCACGCCGATCACGCGCCCGCTGGCACCGACAAGCTTGGAGAGCACATAGCAATCGCGGCCACTGCCGCAGCCTAAATCAAGCACGGTCATCCCTTCCAATGCGGGCGGAATCGGCGAGCCACAGCCGTAAAAACGCGCCGTGACTTCCGGGTGAATTTGCGCCAGCAGTGGCCTTAAATGTAGCGGCACGGATTCAATGGTGCAGCAGGCGGAGGTTTTTAAATCTTGGCTGCTTTTGAGGACTTCGCTGTAGTAGTGGCGGACGGAGTCGGTGGTTTCGGTGTCCATGGGGGCCTTGTGTTGGGATTTGCTTTGGATGGTAGATGAAGAGAGTCTGGGTAACCGAAGAGAATGTTGCGCAATTGGCGCTATCTGCACCGCACGTCATCCTCGCGAACGCGGGGATCCAGGGGACCTACTTCACGTCGAATTCGCGCCGAGGTCAAATGCTTCCTGGATCCCCGCATTCGCGGGGATGACGTGCAAAAATCACCCGCGCCGCCAAGCAAAAAACCACTGCGCAAAAGCCAGCACTTTTTGCGGCGCATGCGCACGTTTCCAATTGCCAGCAACATATTTATTCGCTTCCATCATCGTTGGATAGGCGTGGATGGTGCCCAGAATTTTGTTTAAGCCGAGTCGATATTTCATTGCCAACACATATTCCGCGATCATTTCCCCGGCTTCTGCGCAGACAATGGTGGCGCCTAAAATCTCATCGGTGCCGGTTTTGGTGAGCACCTTCAAAAAGCCGTGATCGGTGCCATCCGCTATCGCGCGATCTAAATCGTCCATGCCGTAGTGAGTGACTTCAAAGGCGACATTCGCGGCTTTTGCCTCCGTTTCGGATAAGCCCACGCGCGCGACCTGGGGTTCGGTAAACGTGGCCCACGGAATCACGCGATAATCAGCTTTAAAACTCCAAAACGGTGCGAGCAATTGATTGACCGCCGCATACCACGCTTGGTGTGCGGCGACGTGGGTGAATTGATACGGCCCGGTCACGTCCCCGCACACCGCGATGTTGGGGAAGTTGGTGCGCAACAGCGGATCAGCGGCGATGGTGCCGCGATCAGTCAATTGAACACCGAGCGTGTCCAAGCCAAAACCTTCGACATTAGCTTTGCGCCCCAGCGCAATCAATACCTGATCAAACGCCAATTCCACGCGCTTACCCGCAGATTCTGCGATTAAAACGCCGCCATCGGCGCTCACTTTAAACTCCAAGGCTTTATGGCCTAGCGCCAATTGAATGCCTTCGGCGATAAAAACATCGCGCAGCAGGGCCGAGACATCATCATCTTCGCGCGGCAGCAGTTTGGGTGCCATTTCCACCACCGTTACCACCGAGCCGAAACGCGCAAAAGCCTGCGCTAACTCGCAACCTATCGGCCCGCCGCCCAGCACCAGCAGGCGTTTCGGCAACTTTTTTAATTGCCAAAGCGTATCGGACGTTAGATAACTTACCGTATCCAACCCCGGCAATTTCGGTACTAGCGGACGCGCGCCGGTGGCAATAATAATGGAGCGTGCGGACAAGGTTTTGCCGTTGACTTCCACGGTCCAGGGTGAAACTAATTTCGCCGCGCCATTGATGCAGTTCACGCCTAAATTTTCGTAGCGCTCGACGGAATCGTGTGGCTCGACTTTTGCCACCACCGACTGCACCCGCGCCATCACGTCCGCGAAGTCGAACTCCGCAGTCATTGATGTGATGCCAAATTTTTTGCTCGCGCGCGCATCCGATAACAGCCGCGCCGAACGAATCAGCGCTTTTGACGGCACACAGCCGGTATTGAGGCAGTCGCCGCCCATTTTGTGTTTCTCAATCAGCACGACCTTGGCTTTTACCGCTGCCGCAATGTAGGACGACACCAAGCCTGCAGCCCCCGCGCCAATTACAATTACGTTGTAATCGAAGCTTTTCGGCTTTTTATGGCCGCGATAGATTTTGCGCGCGGCGACTAAATTCATTAAAAACTTTAGCAACAATGGCAGCAGTCCAATAACCGCAAACGCGGCAAGCAGGGACGGCGAAACAATGCTCTTTAAACTCGTAATTTTCGCCAGTTGGGTGCCCGCGAACACAAAGGCCAGCGTTCCTGGCAGCATGCCAATCTGGCTGACGATGTAAAACGTCGCCGTGCGTATGGGCGTCAATCCCATCAGTAAGTTAACGACGAAAAAGGGCACCAGCGGCACTAGCCGCAGGCTCAGCAGGTAAATAGCGCCATCTTTTTTGACGCCTTCTTCGATACCCTTGATGCGATCAGCAAACTTTGCCCGAATCGCGTCGCGCAGCAAAAAGCGCGACGCCAAAAACGCGCACGTTGCGCCAATGGAGCTGGCAAACGACACCGCGATACCGCCCCAAAGCAAGCCAAACAGCGCCCCGCCCGCCAAGGTGAGCACCGCCGCTCCCGGCAAGGAAACCGCCGTCACCGCAATATAGACCGCGATAAAGCTTAACAGCGCGATGAAAAAATGCTGGTTGACCCAGCCCGATAGCAGTTCGCGCTGCGCTTTTAACGCCTCCAACGTCAAATATTTGGAGCCATCAAAGTAGAAAAACGCAGCGATTGCGATTAAGAACAGAGCCGCGAGGGTGATTCGAGCATTATTTGATTTTTTCATGTGCCATTAGAACGTATAAATGGGCCAATTCTTTCAGGTTCACTGAAAAAATTGTACGGGCCGGATTCTCAGGGATTGGCGGTGCCCGGAAGCGGGCGCTACATCGTTTTGGTGGTCGCTATCTCTGTAACAGTTGAATTTTCCAGTGTATACAACGGCCTGTGCCAACCCCGTTCAGAAACTAACTGCCAAGAGTTTGCATGCTTTCCCAAATGTATTTGCGTGTCAAACCCCACCGGTGCCAGCACCGGCACCCATTCAATAGTTTTGCCTTTTTGCCGCCGCACTCACTCAAATCCCCCGCGAAATATCCCGCGCACATCCGGGCCATCGGTCGCGCTGTTATTGCTACTGAGTGGATCGCTGATGCCTACAGGCGCGCTGACGGTGGCGGTATTGGAGAGCGGGTTTTCATCGCCCGCAACCGGCAGTGCGCTGAATATTATTTGCACCGATGATGCCGCTGGCAAATCAACTTGCATATCCAGCGCACCGCTGCCACTGCTTGGGCAATAGGCGTTGTTGAGCCCGGTGCAAATCCACGCAGCACCCTGAAAGCCAAGCGCAATCGGATCTTGTACGCGCGCCCCTGTGACCGCTGTCGTGCCGGGATTGCTGACGACGATGGTGTAATCGACAAAGCCATCGCCATAGATATAGCTGCTGCGATTGGTTTTACTGATCGACAGATCGGCGCTGGTGCCACTGGCCCCTGGAATCACGCTGAGTTCGGCCGATGCCGCGCTCAAACCCACCGAATTGCGGGCGCGCACTGAGCAGCGATAGGCAACGTTGTTGCTGAGCCCGGTGACATCAATCACCAGCGTGTTTTGCGTGTTGCTGACCGGGCCAGGTGTGCAGCTCGCGATGTAGTCCAGAATCGCGCTGCCGCCATTGCTGCTCGGCGCGTTGAAGCTGATTCGCGCTGCTGCGTCCAGCGCCATCACACTGGTGATCTGCGGCGCGCCGGGCATGGTTGCGGTCAGGGTAAAGCTCCCGGTCACCGTGCAGTTCGTGGTGATGGCGTTGGTGGTGTAAGTCGAGCCCACCAATGTGCCGCCGCAGGTGCCGGCAACGGATGCGCTGTAGCCAGCATTTGGCGTGATCGTGAAGCTGGTCGTATCGCCGTGATTGACGCTAACGACCGTACTCGGCGCAATCGTTCCATTACCGCCAGAAACCGACGGCGTCACGCTATAGCTATTGAGCGCAAAGCTCGCGATTACCGTGCAGTTCGTGGTGATGGCGTTGGTGGTGTAGGTCGAGCCGACCAATGTGCCGCCGCAGGTGCCGCCGACCGATGCGCTGTAACCGGCATTTGGCGTGATGGTGAAGCTGGTCGTGGCACCGCTGACAACCGTCTGTAAGGTGCTCGGCGAAATGCTGCCGTTCGCGCCTGCGCTCGGGGTCACGGTATAGGTGGGTGGGTCAATCTCTACTGTGTAACTTCGACTACCGGAAAATCCGTTCGCATCGGTCGCGACCAGCGCAAAGTCATAGCTGCCGGCGACGCTAGGAACTCCCGACAACACGCCCGCGCTGGTCAGTTGCAAGCCGGTGGGCAAGCTGCCGGTTACGGCAAAGCTGTGCGGTGCGACACCGCCGGTGGCGAGCACTTGCACCGGCCCGTAGTTGAGTCCTACTGCGCCAGCGGCTAGCTCTGGCGTGATCGTAATGCTGGGCGCGATCACCGCTTGCCCGCCGGCCAAGGTTGTGCTGGCTGGTTGGTGCGTGGTATCGCCGCTGTAGCTGGCCGCCAACGTGCGGGTACCGACGGTGGTAAAAACGGCGTTGCAGACGGCAGTGCCTACACCGCTAAGCGCCACGGCGTTGCATCCGGCGAGCGACACCGCATCGGCCGTGAACGCAACTGTGCCGGTCGCGCTGGTTGGCGCGACGATAGCAGTGAAGGTGACATTGGTTCCCGCCACGTTTGGGGTGCCGCTGGTGTAGAGCGCCAGTGCAGTCGCAATTCCCGATGGCGTAACGCCATTGGACGCTAGCGAGTCCACGCTGTTGCCATTGCTGTTCGTCGCAACAACAGTGAATGTGTAGGGCGTCGCGTTAACCAAGCCGGTCACCTGGATGCTCGTGCACGGTGCGGCGCAACTGCCGGTGATGCCGCCGGGTGAACTGGTGGCGGTATATCCTGTGAGTGGTGTCAGGCCAATGTGGTACGCCGGAGTGAAGGCCACCGTGGCGCTGGCATTGCCGGCGGTGGCGCTGCCGATCGTGGGGGCTGCGGGCAGTGGAGGCAGCACGAATAATTCCGCACTATTGAAATAAGCAACAGCGCTTCTGCCCGCCGCAAATAACACGCGGCCGTCACCCAGCAAAGTAGCAGTATGGATATGCCGCTGCGCCGCCATATTGCCCGCCGCCGTCCAGCTATTGCTCAAATAGTCGTACATCTCCAAGCTGGCGGGGTCGGTCGCGCTACTGACAAAGCCTTGTTGCCCGGCCACCAGTACCCGGCCGTTGAGGAGCAGTGTGGCGCTATGTCTAATGCGGACGGAGGTGAGCGAAGCCCCTGCGCTGAGGGTGTTGGTGCTGGGATCAAAACGCTCGACGCTGGCAAGCGCGCCACCTGCTTCGCCGCCGGCAATCAGCACTTGCCCGTTTGGTAGCATGGTCGCGGTATGGTAGGTGCGCGCTTGGTTCAGTGTCCCAGCCGACGACCAAATGTTAGTCGCCGGGTTGTAGCGTTCGAGACTGGCCAGCGGGACGGCATTCAAATCACCACCAATGACCAGCACATCGCCGCCGCTGACCACGGTCGCGGTATGTCGCATGCGCGCATTGGCGAGCGCGCCGGCGGATGACCAAGTATTCGTCGCTGGATCAAAAATTTCCGTGCTGGCCAGCGATGCACCGTTAAAGCCGCCCGTTACCAGAACCCGACCATCGCTCAGCAGGGTTGCAGTATGCAATCGACGCGCCGTCGCCAATGCGCCGGCAGCGCTCCACAAATTGGTGGCCGGATTAAAAACCTCTGCGCTAGACAAGGTGCTTCCTCCTAATCCACCCACCACCAGCACGCGGCCGTCAGCCAAGCGTGTTGCAGTGTGCTCCTCGCGCGCCACGGCGAGACCACCGGTCACGCTCCACAAGCCGCTTGCCGGATCGTATATTTCCGCGCTCGCCAATCGTGTTCCCGCCGAATTCACGCCGGCCACCACCAGCACGCGGCCATCCGCCATGCGTGTTGCGGTGTGGTCCGCGCGCGCGGTGGCGAGCGACGTGGTCGCCTGTAGCGCGTTGATGACGATGCTTTGCGTGACCTGCGCTGCGGCGGTGTAGGCCGTGCTGCCCGCTTGGTTGGCCGCGATCACGCAAGTGCCCGGGCCGAGATTGGTGACGCTCGCACCGTGCAATCCGCTGGTGGCGCAAATCGCGGGCGTGGTGGACGTGAAAATCACCGGGTTGCCCGACGCGCCACCGGTCGCAGTGACGCTACCCGTGCCATACACGGGTATTGCGGGTGCCGCGCCAAAAATGATCGTTTGCGCGCCGATGGTGACGCTGTTGGAAGGCGCCGACGGCGGCCCCGCGCCGTTGGCGTTGACCGCCCTGACCGTGCAGCTATAGGTGTTGCCGAGTGTTAACCCGCTCACCAGTAACGGTGATCCAGCACCCGAGGCGGTCACGCCGTTGCTGCAACTGGCGTTGTAAGTGGTAATGGGCGCGGTGCCCGAGTCAGCCGGTGGCGTGAAGGACAGCGAGAGTTGCAGTGCGCCGGCAACGGCGTTGACGGCAGTTGCCGCGCCCGGCGCACCGAAGGGGTAAAACGCAACCGTATTGGAGTTTTGTGATTGCCGCGCCGCCGTTTGGGCGAGCATCACACATTGGCCCGCATCGTTGTTCGGCACCGCCACCGTCGCCGAACTCAAATTGCCACCTACGATGGTGCTGAATGCGCCACAATAAATTTCATACCACTGCACGGGTGAGCCGCCGTTATCGACGGGCGGCGTAAAGCTCACGGTGACCGTGCCGCTACCACGAACCAAGGTAGTAATGGTCGGTGCGCTGGCCTGCGCAATGACGCTGATTGTATGGGTCGCACTGACCGAACCGTGCACATTGTTGGCCGTTATGGTGTAGACGTAGTCACCGCGAACATCCGACCGATAAGTCACTTGCAACGCATTGTTGGTGCCGCTGCTGAAATGGGTGCCCGGTGGAAACGATCCGCTTGGCACCAAGCTCGCTACAGGCAAGGCCGAAGTGGTGAAGATGTGCGACTGGAACTCCGTCAGCACCACGTACCGCGGCGGCGTGCCAGACGTAAACACCGGTGCGCCGGTTGGCGTCACGCTATTGGAATTGGCCGATGCCACGCTGCTGCCAATGATGTTGGTTGCGGTGACGCGACAGGTGACCGCCTGCCCAGATGGCAGACCCGCCACCACGATGGGCGATGCCACGCCAGTGGCGCTGACCGCACCGCAGGTGGTGCTGTAGCTGTTGACGGGCGATTCGCCATTACTGCTAAAACTGACTGACACGCTGTTCAACCCAGCGCTCGCCGTACCGATGAGCGGCGGATTCGGCACATTGCTAACAATTTTGCGCACTCGATGAAAATTTTGCTCGGTGAAAATCAGATTCCCGACGGCATCGACGATCAAGTCAATCGAAGGATGGATACTCGCCGCCAGTGGTGCGCCGCC
>JANNYA010000102.1:0-8683 GCA_031409855.1 Rhodanobacteraceae bacterium
GCGGTCGGGCTAGCCAGTTCAATGTGCCCCATGTTTTCGCGGCGCACTTTCGCCAACGTCACTTCTGTGCCGCACTTTTCGCAAACCACACCGCGATGCTTCATGCGCTTGTACTTGCCACACAGGCATTCATAGTCCTTGATCGGCCCGAAGATGGCGGCGCAGAACAGGCCGTCACGCTCAGGCTTAAAGGTACGATAGTTAATTGTTTCCGGCTTTTTCACTTCACCGTGCGACCAGCTGCGGATCAGCGCAGGCGATGCCAAGCAAATACGAATCGAGTCGAAGTCTTGCGCCGGCTTTTGCGGCGTAAACAGATTGAGTAAGTCTTTCATAGGTGTGACTCCTTAAGCCTTGCTATCTTCGAGTTCAATGTTGATCGCGAGCGAGCGAATTTCTTTGACCAACACGTTGAAGGATTCGGGCATGCCCGGAACCATCTGGTGATCGCCGTCGACAATATTTTTGTACATCTGGTTGCGCCCTTGCACATCGTCGGACTTGACGGTGAGCATTTCTTGCAACGTGTAGCTCGCGCCATACGCTTGCAGCGCCCAGACTTCCATTTCCCCGAAACGTTGTCCGCCAAACTGCGCCTTGCCACCCAACGGCTGTTGGGTAACCAGCGAGTATGGGCCGGTCGAGCGCGCATGCATCTTGTCATCCACCAAGTGGTTGAGTTTGAGCATATACATGTAGCCAACCGTCACTTCGCGCTCAAATGCATCGCCGGTACGACCGTCATACAGCGTGGTTTGGCCAGATGTCGGCAAATCGGCAAGCTCTAACATGCGCTTGATTTCGGTTTCCGTTGCGCCGTTAAACACTGGTGTTGCGGTCGGCACGCCTTTGCGCAAATTACCCGCCATGGCGACTAATTCCTCATCGCTGAACTCATCTAAGCGCACGTCGGGTGCTGAGGATTTTTCGTTGTAGACGCGATCAATAAACTTACGCAAATCGCTGACTTTGGCTTTCTCGTCCAACATGCGGCCGATTTTTAAGCCCACACCTTTAGCCGCCCAACCCAAGTGCGTTTCCAACACCTGACCAATATTCATCCGCGACGGCACGCCGAGCGGGTTGAGTACGATATCGACCGAAGTACCGTCTGCCATAAATGGCATGTCTTCAACCGGCACTACGCGACTGACCACACCCTTGTTACCGTGGCGGCCTGCCATTTTGTCGCCAGGTTGGATACGGCGCTTAACCGCCATATAAACCTTGACCACTTTCAACACACCCGGTGCCAAATCATCGCCCTGCGTGATTTTGCCTTTCTTGATCTCGAAGCGCTTATCAAACTCCACGCGGTGACGTGCGATTTGTTCAATCGCTTTTGCCAAGGTATCGGCCGCCGACTCTTCTTTTAAGCGCAGGCTGAAAAGCTCGTCTTTCTTGAGTTTGTCCAAATACACCGTGGTCAGCAAATCGCCTTTCTTCAAACCATAAGGACCAATTGCGTTCGATGTCGCACCCACCAATTGATCTTCCAAACGACGCAAAATCGCGCTTTCCAAAATACGCATTTGGTCGTCTAAATCTTTGCGCACGCGCTTGAGCTCAACTTGCTCGATCTGTTGCGCACGCTTGTCTTTGTCCAAACCATCACGGGTGAAGACCTGCACGTCGATCACCGTGCCGTCCATGCCGGGTGGCACGCGCAAGGAGCTGTCTTTAACGTCAGAGGCTTTTTCACCGAAAATCGCGCGCAATAATTTCTCTTCTGGCGTCAGTTGCGTCTCACCTTTAGGCGTGACTTTACCCACCAAAATATCACCGGCATTAACTTCTGCACCGATGTAAACGACGCCGGATTCGTCCAGACGCGAAAGCGCTGCTTCCGAAACGTTTGGAATATCCGCAGTTACGTCCTCGGGCCCAAGCTTGGTGTCGCGGCTGGTACAAGTTAGCTCTTCAATGTGAATTGTCGTGTAGCGATCTTCCTTGACCACGCGCTCAGACAACAAGATCGAATCTTCGAAGTTGTAGCCGTTCCAAGGCATAAACGCGATCAACATGTTTTGACCCAGCGCAAGCTCACCTAAATCGGTCGATGGACCGTCAGCCAGCACGTCGCCCTTCGCCACGATATCACCGGGCTTGACCAACGGACGTTGATTGATACAGGTGTTTTGGTTTGAGCGTGCATATTTGGTTAGCGTGTAAATATCAACGCCAGCGTCATTTTCGCCTTCCAGCTTGTCTTCATTGACCTTGACCACAATGCGGCCCGCGTCGACTTGTTCGATCACGCCATCACGACGGTTATTCACGGTAACGCCCGAATCCATTGCCACGGCGCGTTCAATACCGGTTCCAACGAGCGGCGTTTCGGCACGCAAAGTTGGCACGGCTTGACGCTGCATGTTCGCACCCATCAATGCGCGGTTCGCGTCATCGTGTTCTAGGAACGGCACCAACGCGGCAGCGACCGAAACGGTCTGCATCGGTGAAACGTCCATGTAATGCACTTCGGACGGCAACTTCATCAAGGTTTCGCCGTTCAAACGGCAGGTGACATATTCTTCCGTCATCTTGCCATTCTTATCGATCACCGCGGATGCTTGCGCAATCACGTGATCCAGTTCTTCAATGGCGGACAGGAATTCAGATTCTGCGGTTACTTTGCCATCTACAACTTTGCGGAATGGCGTTTCAATAAAGCCGTAGCGGTTGGTTTGCGCAAACACCGCGAGCGAGTTGATCAGACCGATGTTCGGACCTTCCGGCGTTTCGATTGGGCAGACGCGGCCATAGTGCGTTGGGTGCACGTCGCGTACTTCAAAGCCCGCGCGTTCGCGCGTCAAGCCGCCAGGTCCAAGCGCTGAGACGCGACGCTTGTGCGTGATTTCCGACAATGGATTGTTTTGATCCATAAACTGTGACAGCTGGCTAGAACCAAAGAATTCTTTGATCGCAGCAGCAACTGGCTTGGCGTTGATCAATTCTTGTGGCGCCAAACCTTCGGCTTCGGCCAGACTTAAGCGCTCTTTGACCGCGCGCTCAACCCGCACTAAACCAATGCGGAACACGTTTTCGGCCATTTCACCGACCGAGCGCACACGGCGGTTGCCCAAGTGATCGATGTCATCGACTTGGCCTTTACCGTTACGAATGGCGATCAACGTTTTGATGACTTGTAAAATGTCGTCGTTGTCCAAAATGCCAGGACCAGTTTCTTCCTTGCGCCCGACACGGCGATTGAACTTCATGCGCCCCACGAACGATAGATCGTAGCGTTCTGGTGCGAAGAACAAATTGCCGAATAAGTTTTGCGCGGCTTCCTTGGTCGGTGGCTCACCTGGGCGCATCATGCGATAGATTTCAACTAACGCTTCCAAGGGGTTGCGGGTCGAATCGACGCGCAAAGTATTGGAAATGAACGGGCCGCGATCTAAGTCGTTGGTCCACAGCGTGTCGATTGATTTGATCTTGGACTCGCGGAACTTTTCCAGGTGCTCTTCCGACAATATGTCGTTCGCAATCGCCAAAATTTCGCCGGACTTTCCATCAACAACGTCGTCGGCCAAAATACGACCCAACAGATAATCGTCAGGCACTTCCATTTCGGTCATGCTGGCTTTTTCCAGCGCGGCAACATGGCGTGAAGCAACGCGTTTGCCCGCTTCGACCAGCACTTTGCCGGCCAATTTCAGATCGAACGGCAGAGTTTCGCCTTTCAAACGCTCAGGAATAAGCTTGAGCGCAGCGCCATCAGCCTTGAGCTCAAAACTATTCATATCAAAGAATGTTTTCAGCATTTGCGCATTGGTGAAACCCAACGCACGCAGCAAAATCGTGACTGGCAATTTGCGGCGACGATCGATACGCGTGTGCAGGGCGTCTTTTGGGTCAAACTCAAAATCCAACCACGAGCCGCGATATGGAATCACGCGTCGTTGTGCAAGAGCTTGCCGGAACTGTGGGTTTTGCCCTTATCATGATCGAAAAATACGCCGGGGCTGCGATGCAGCTGACTAACGATCACGCGCTCGGTGCCGTTGATAATGAAGGTGCCGGTGTCGGTCATGAGCGGCAATTCGCCCATGTAGACTTCCTGCTCTTTCACATACTTGACGGCTTTATTCGAGCTTTCTTTGTCAAAAATATAAAGCTGAACCTGCACGCGCAGCGGCGCGCCATAGGTCAAACCGCGCTGACGGCACTCGCGTACATCAAACGCCGCATCGCCTAAGCGATAGCTGACATAGCGCAGCTCGGCATAGCCGGAGTAGCTAACAATCGGGAACACCGAGGTAAGCGCCGCATGCAAGCCCTTGTTCGGGCGCGCTTTCGGGTCAGCATCAAGCTGCAAAAATTCCTTATAGGAGTCCAGCTGAATTTTCAGCAAATTTGGCGTCGGTAACACCGCGTGGGTCTTACCAAAATCTTTACGGATACGCTTTTTTTCAGTGAAGGAATAGCTCATGCACGCTTCTCTTTTACGGTTGCGGCAGCGTGGCCTCGCTGCCTTTGAGGTAAAACTTGAGGCCCAAACGCAGGTATAAAACCTACGCTTGGGCGAAAAGTTTCAATTTACTAAGACTTGTATTACTTATTCACGAACCATGGAAACAAGGAAAGGCCGGGAGCCTAAGCTCCCAGCCCGCCCTGAAAACGCGGAACTTGATGCAACTTCAAATTAGAACTGACTCGCAATCTTGCCTGCCCTAACGTCAGGACAGGATCAAGAAGGCTTCGCCAATAATTACTTGATATCGACCTTGGCGCCTGCATCTTCCAGTTTCTTCTTCATTTTCGCTGCGTCATCTTTGCTCACGCCGTCTTTAACGGTCGCTGGTGCGCTTTCGACTAAGTCTTTGGCTTCTTTCAAGCCCAAACCGGTGATTTCGCGAACTGCTTTAATGACTTCAACTTTCTTTTCGCCGATTGCTGCGAGGACGACTGTGAACTCAGTCTTTTCTTCAACAACTGCAGCAGCAGCGGCAGGACCAGCAGCAGCAACAGGCGCAGCAGCGGAAACGCCGAACTTTTCTTCCATGGCCTTAACCAAGTCCATAATGTCCATCAATGGCATTGCGGCAATGGCGTTTAAGATGTCGTCTTTTGAAATACTCATTTTAAATCTCCGTTGTATCTAGTTTTTCGTGGCGCGAAACGCGGCACTTTAAGTGTGTGGGTTTAATATTCGTTGCGAACTTAAGCAAAGTTTCTAAACAGCTTCTGCGGCTTCAGCTGCAGGCGCTTGTTTGGTATCGCCAACCGCTTTGATGGCGCGTGCAAGCTGATTGGCAGGTTCTGCCATCACTCGCACAAGCATCGTTGCAGGTTGCACCAAGCAGGCAAGAAACATGCTGAGCGCTTGATCACGGGTCGGCAAGGAAGCCAAGCGCTCAAGTTCAGCTGCGCCGTAGGCTTTTCCGCCCACTACAACTAACCTTGGTACCATCTTGACGTTGGTCTTGACGAAATCTTTGATCAACCGACCCGCTGCACCTGGATCTTCTTTCGAGAACGCAAAAATTAGCGGACCCGTCAGCTTACCCTTGACGCATTCAAACTCTGTACCCTCAACCGCACGTTCCAACAGCGAGTTTTTCACCACGCGGATGTAGACGCCCGACGCACGCGCTTTACGGCGTAGGTCAGTTAACTTTTCGACCGTGATACCGGCGTACTCAGCAGCGACGAGCGACAACGCTTTTTGCGTCACGCTAGCTAGTTCGGCAACGACTTCTTTCTTTTGTTGTAAATTAAGAGCCATTGCTTTCTCCATTCATGTCAGCACAAAAGCACTGACGAGATTCACAGCGATTTTCTGCTGCGCCTTCGTTTTGGTCTGGCCCCGCGTTCACCCCACGCACTAAAACATGCGATAAAGCGTGCACCGGCAGCACCATCTACGCAGGCCGCCAAAATGGCGAATTAAGGTACGCACTGAATGTGCGCGCCACCTGCGGTCTTTGACGACCACTCTCAAGTTTCCTAAAGAGCACTGCCGATCAAAATTTCTTAATTCTCATTTTGATACGCGCGATTTCGTCGCGCTCATCGTCAAACTTTTACTTAGACAGCGTGGAAGAATCGACGACTACGCCTGGGCCCATGGTCGAACTCAAAGAAACCTTGATCAAATACTGGCCCTTTGCTGTTACTGGACGCGCCTTATTCAAATCAGCCAACAACGCTTGAAGGTTCGCTTTCAAATGCGCGGCGTCGAACTTAGCTTTGCCGATTGTGCAGTGAATGATTCCGCCCTTGTCATTGCGATAGCGCACTTGACCAGCTTTTGCATTTTTGACTGCGGTTGCGACGTCAGGAGTTACCGTTCCGACCTTAGGATTTGGCATCAAACCACGGGGGCCGAGCACTTGACCTAATTTACCGACCACGCGCATTGCATCAGGTGCTGCGATAATGACGTCATAGTTCAAGTCACCGGCCAACATTTTTTCGGCCAATTCGTCCATACCTACAACTTCAGCGCCAGCTTCGAGAGCTTTGGCTGCGGCGTCGCCTTGTGCAAAAACCGCTACGCGAACTGATTTACCCGTGCCATGCGGCAACACGGTTGAGCCGCGCACGCCTTGGTCGGATTTTTTTGCATCGATGCCGAGGCGAACCGCGACGTCAATACCTTCGGCGAATTTCGCCGTGGCATTTTTCTGCACGATCGCGATTGCGTCGTCTAATGCGTAGGATTTGCCTTGCGCAACCGCGCCGAGCAACATTTTTTGTCGTTTATTGAGCTTTGCCATGGTCTTAAATCTCCGTGTTTAGGCCCATGCTGCGGGCGCTACCAGCGATGGTGCGCACTGCAGCGTCAAGATCAGCAGCCGTTAAATCCGGCATTTTGATCTTGGCGATTTCTTCCAGCTGAGCGCGCGTTACTTTGCCGACTTTCTCGGTGTTCGGGCGCTTGCTGCCACTTTTGATACCAACCGCTTTCTTCAACAGAATCGTCGCCGGAGCGGTCTTCATGATGAAGGTGAAGCTTCGATCGGAATAAACTGTAATCACGACCGGTGTAGGCAATCCCGGTTCCAACTTGGCGGTAGCCGCGTTGAATGCCTTACAAAATTCCATGATGTTGACGCCGCGTTGACCTAATGCGGGGCCGACGGGTGGCGAGGGATTTGCTTGCCCTGCCTTTACTTGTAGCTTGATGTAGCCTGTGACCTTCTTGGCCATAGTATTATCTCCGAGTGGTTGCGCCCGTTGCCGAGCTCCTCGTGGGTGAAAAGCCCGCCATACTAGCGGACCGTGTTAAAGCAATTGTTCGACATCCATGAAACTTCGTTTAGCTTCGCAATTTTCCGCTTTAGCGGATTGCTACGCGCAACTTACTTGGCTTTCTCGACCTGCGAAAACTCCAAATCTACCGGCGTCGAGCGACCAAAGATCAGCACCGCTACCTTAAGGCGACTCTTCTCATAGTTCACTTCATCAACAACAGCATTGAAGTCATTAAATGGACCGTCGACGACACGCACCATTTCACCGACTTCAAAGAGCACTTTCGGCTTCGGCTTCTCGATGCTGTCTTGCACGCGCTGCAAAATGGTGTCGGCTTCTTTAGCGCTAATTGGCAGTGGCTTTTCTTTCGTGCCGCCAATGAAACCCATGACTTTCGGAGTTTCGCGGACCAAGTGCCAGCATTCGTCATTGATGGTGATCGAGCGGCCTTCAACAGCCGTTTCAATTTGCACCATAACGTAACCGGGATAAAATTTACGGTCACTGCGGCGTTTTTGGCCGTTGCGCATCTCAATAATTTCTTCGGTAGGAACCAACACTTCACCGAAGCGCTCCTGCATTCCAAATCGCTGAATGCGTTCAATCAACGAGCGCTTGACGGTTTGCTCGAAACCGGAATAAGCGTGCACTACATACCAACGTTTTTCCATGCCCGTAGCTCCTCAGCCGCCCATCGTCCAACGCACAAGCGTCGCTAGGATATAGTCAATAAAAAACATCAAAATACCGACAACGATGACAGCAACAATGACCACCATCGTGGTTTGCGTAGTTTCCTGCTTGGTCGGCCAAACCACTTTCCTCAGCTCAATCATTGCCGCCGCGAGAAACTTTAGAAACACGACGCCTGGGTTGCTGCGCGTCATTACCGCACCACCCGCGATGAGCGCGGCCACAAATGTCAGCACACGCACCCACGCCGGCCAAGCTGGATTAAAGTAGTAAAACGTGAAAATACCCGACGCTATGAGCGCGAAACCTGCAAACAAGATTGCGTAATCGACGGGCGCAAGCAGGCGCGTAGACGTTGTATTTTCAACTTTTGCATTCATGCTGCGAATTCTTCCTTGAATCATCGACCGACCCAAGCATTTACCGACAAATCGGTTGCTTGAGTGGCAGGCCAGTAGGGACTCGAACCCCAAACCTGCGGTTTTGGAGACCGCTGCTCTGCCAATTGAGCTACTGGCCTTCAGAAAAAAACTGATCGGAGTAAAAGCTAAAGACTTAAATCCAGCTTACGCACCGCCCAATCTCAAAAAAACGGGCGCGTTTCCAAATTACGCGCCCGTCAGATATGCATATTACAAATTACTTGATGACTTTTGCCACAACGCCAGCACCAACGGTACGGCCGCCTTCACGAATCGCGAAGCGCAAACCATCTTCCATCGCGATTGGCGCGATCAAGCTAACAATCATCTTAATGTTGTCACCCGGCATCACCATTTCCACGCCG
>JANNYA010000103.1:0-22904 GCA_031409855.1 Rhodanobacteraceae bacterium
CTGTCCAATTTTCCACAGTCGACGCAGTCGCCGACGACGGGCTATTCGATCTAGCCCTAGGAGGAGGGAAGCTGTGGGAAAGTGGTCAGGTTAGCAATGCAAAATAAGCAGAAAATGCGACAAGTAGGTTGACAGATACCGTCCGTACCGCACTGCCAAAGCACATCCGCACCCGACATACGCTGATAGCGCACCATCAAATCCATTAGAGTTTGCTGAAACGCATGCCCCATATGCAGCGTGCCGGTCACATTCGGCGGCGGCAACTGAATACAAAACGGCGTGCCCTGACCCGAAGCGGCAAAATAACCCTGCGCCTCCCATGACTGATAAATACGCGCCTCAAAGGCCTGCGGCTCAAACGACTTGTCCATGTCTCACCTAAATCTCAATTTGGGCTGGAGTATAGCGGTGGGGGCTAGGATTGCTTAAGCGTTGGGTTTGGGTGAGCTTGAATTGTTTAAGGTTTGCGGGGCAGGATCGTTGGCCCAATGCCATTAACCTACATAATGTTGTGGCCCGCCCGACCGTATGAAAGCGCGTTGCTGGCAGTTTTGCTGGGGAAGCGTGATCATTTGCTCGACGTTTGGCAGGTCAATAAGCTCGCTTTAAGTATAGTGGTTCGACCCTGTTGATTAACCTGAGCTGCGCAAGCTAGATCGCACCCCACACTGTTGCCCGGTCGCAGTGAAGCAATCTCGTTGTTTAAAGCTGGATTGCACAGCGAAGCTCGCAAAGACGAAGTTCATGGTCTCGGGGCAGCCGCTTTGGGGCTGAAAACTCGCAATGACGAAGAGTTTTAGCCTCCACATTTGTTCGAATCGCACCCACTAAACCTATCGGGATAGGCGCAAAACCAGCCTTACTTTGGCCTAGATCACCGATCTTCTAAACCATCCCGAAACATCACGCCTAGGCAAGCGGTGTCATGCAGGCTGACCGTCGAAGTGCTCGCATTTGGACTGGCGATTTGGCCCAAGTCCGGCGCATACGCTATGTCGGCAGGGTTGCTCAGGCCAGTGACCAAGTCCGTGCTTTGTGAGCTTGCGCTCAAGGGTGCCTCGTAGCGTTTAATCGCCTGCGCGCCCCAGCTTGAAACGTACACCGCGCCATCGCAGTCGATTGTTACACCATCAATGTTATTAGCTCCGACCGCTAAAATCTGAACTAGCCCGGTGCCGTCTAAATTGGCCTTAAAAATTCGCCCGGTACCCCAGGTTACAATCAACAGTCGTTGATTTGCAGCATCGAAACGCAAGCCGTTCGGGGTAAAGCCCAGGCTGCCTATAAACAGCCGATGTGACAGCGCCGCCGGCGTGCTCAGATCAAGCTCGTACAATGCTGAACCATTGAAGTCGCTAACCCACAGGCGATTCGCGCCGTCGCTCGAAATGCCGTTAAGAAAACTGGCGCCGGGAATCGGATAGTCGGCAATGCGCGCGCCCGTATCCAAACGATAGCTGCGTATCCGCGCTGCATCCGCGACGTAAAGCAAATTGCCGACGATTTCAATGCCAGCCGGGCTCTCTGGGTCCGTGGTAAAGGTAGTCAAGCTGCCGTTAAGCGAGCGCGCCAAAATTTCCCTGCCACCGCGATTGCTAATGAGAAAGCGCGCATTCGCCACGTCATAGCGCACGCTTTCCGGGCTATTGAGCGTTTGCGCCCAGGCATACGGCGCCACCATAAGTGCGAAAAAAAGCGCCATCAAGGATTTAGCTAGGTTTAGACGGCATGTTTTACCAAGGCGAAAAAATAGAGTTACTTGCATCAAATTCCCCAGAGCTTGCGTGGTGAGATGGGCCTAGCGAATACTATCGTGCGCCCGCCGGGAAATTAGACCGTTTCGATTAGGAAAGACAATCATGCTGAGCCAAAATAAAATCCCGCTCGCGGTAAAACTAACATTCACCGCATTCATGGTGGTGCTGATTCCATTTTATCTAAAAGAATACGGTGCCACCAATTTTCTGTATTTTTGCGACGTCGCGCTGTTTTTTACGCTGGCCGCCGTTTGGAGCGAGAAGCCGATCTTGGCTGCCATGCCTGCCGTTGGCATTTTGTTGCCACAGGCGCTGTGGTGTGCGGATTTCATAGGCACCGCGCTGAATTTGCCAGTGAATGGCATGACTGCTTATATGTTTGACAACAACATCCCGGCATTTGCGCGTTCGCTGTCTTTTTTCCACTTCTGGCTGCCGTTTTTGCTGGTGTATTTGGTTTACAAACTCGGCTACGACCCACGCGCACTGAAATATTGGACGCTGCTGGCGTGGGCACTCTTGTTAGTTTGCTATTTTTTTATGCCCGCACCACCGGCACCGAATAGCGCCACGCCCGTCAATATCAACTACGTTTTCGGTATGAACGACAGGCTTGCGCAAACGTACATGCACCCGCTGGCCTGGTTGGCGATGCTGATGACGGTGCTGCCGGTTTTGCTGTATCTGCCGACGCATTGGGCGCTGTTGCGCCTTTTTCCGAAAGAAATTCAGGATGTTTCTATACGCCAAACACCTGCGGTAAACACCGCGCATTGACGAAATTGGTGAAAGTCCTGTGCTAATCTTGCCTTGCAATCGGGAGAGACTGCTCATTTCAGCTCCAGGCAGCGCCGAAGGAGCAACCGCCCCGGAAACTCTCAGGCAAAAGGACCGATTGCAACTCAAGCCCATGTCTTCGACGTGTGCTTGGAAAAAACTCTGGAAAATTGCGCGTTTAAGCACGCGTGTGCCGACGGGATAACGCTCTCAGGCAAGGCAGACAGAGGGGGCATGACAAAACAGCCGTGCCGCAAGATCGGTTACCTCATGCCCAATTCAGGATTTTTCTATGCCCACCCACTCGCAATACACGCCTGCGGCGTTTGATTTCGCTGCGCGCCACATTGGCCCTGCGCCTTTTGAAGTTGATCAGATGCTGGAAGCCATTGGTGCCAGTTCCCTGGAAGCGTTGATCCAGGAAACCGTGCCCAACGACATTCGGCCCGAGCACCCGCTTTCTAAATACATCGGCGCGCCATTGTCGGAAGTGGAAGCAATCGCGAAAATGCGCGGGCTGGCGGAGCAAAATCAGGTGTTTACCTCCTTGATTGGGCAAGGCTATTACGGCACGCACCTGCCGTTTGTCATTCAGCGCAATATTTTGGAAAACCCTGCCTGGTACACCGCCTACACGCCGTATCAGCCGGAGATTTCACAGGGCCGTTTGGAAGCGCTGTTGAACTACCAAACCATGATTGTGGAGCTGACCGGTTTGGATGTGTCGAACGCGTCCTTGCTGGATGAAGCAACTGCGGGGGCCGAGGCAATGGCGGTAGCGAAGCGCGTCGGTAAAACTGCGTCAACGACGTTTTTTATTGATGAAAATTGCCACGCGCAAACCATTGCGGTGATGCGTACGCGCGCCGAGCCCCTCGGCTGGACCTTGATCGTCGGCAACCCGCACACTGAGCTGGACGCCAGCAAAGTGTTCGGCGCGATTTTTCAATATCCAGGCACTGATGGCGAAATTCGTGACTTCCGCCCGGCAATTGCAGCATTAAAAGCGGCGGGCGCGATCTCGATTATGGCGGCAGATTTGCTGGCGTTAGTGGTGTTGACGCCGCCCGGTGCACTGGGTGCGGACATCGCGATTGGCTGCACACAGCGCTTCGGCGTGCCGATGGGTTTTGGTGGCCCGCACGCGGCCTACATGGCGGTAAAAGACGCGCACAAGCGCGCGATCCCTGGCCGATTGATCGGCGTCAGCATTGATTCGGCCGGCAAGCCAGCGTATCGCTTGAGCCTGCAAACGCGCGAGCAACACATACGCCGCGAAAAAGCCACGTCAAACATTTGCACCGCGCAAGTTTTACTGGCAGTCATCGCGTCCATGTATGCGGTTTATCACGGCCCGGATGGCTTACATGCGATTGCAAGCGATGTACATCAACGCACCGCAGTTTTGGCGGCGGGGCTGCGAAAATTGGGCGTAGTGATCGAAAACGCCAGCTATTTCGATACGTTGACGCTTAACGTTGGCGCGAAGCGCACCGATCTAATTGCAGCGGCAGCGGCGCATAAAATCAATTTTCGCTTGATTGACGACGCGCGCATTGGTATCTCGTTAGATGAAACCAGCACGCCTGCGTTGGTGGAAACGCTGTTTACAATTTTCGCCGATGTGCTGAAAAACAGTACGCTGAAATACAGTGAGATTGCAGCCTCGTCTGCGATCCCGAGCGCACTGAAGCGAGACTGCGCTTGTTTGCGCCACCCAGTATTTCAAACACACCACTCGGAAACGGAATTGCTGCGCTATATGCGCAAACTTTCTGACCGTGACTTGGCGCTTGATCGAGCAATGATTCCCCTGGGCTCATGCACCATGAAGCTCAATGCCACAGCAGAAATGATGCCAGTAACTTGGCCGGAATTTGGCGCACTGCATCCATTTGCCCCGGCGGCGCAAACGCGCGGCTATCAGCAGCTGTTTGATGAGCTGAGCCAATGGCTGATTGACATCACCGGCTACGAGGCGATTAGCTTGCAGCCCAATTCCGGTGCGCAGGGCGAATATGCCGGGCTGCTGGCGATTCGCGGCTACCACTTAAGCCGTGGTGAAGGGCACCGCAAAATTTGCCTGATTCCCCAATCCGCGCACGGCACCAACCCGGCGTCGGCGCACATGGTTGGCATGGACGTGGTGGTGGTCAACTGCGATGCCGAGGGCAATGTCGATTTAGCCGATTTGACCGCGAAAGCTGAGCTGCACAGCCAAAATCTGGCCGCGCTGATGGTGACTTACCCGTCCACGCACGGCGTATTTGAAGAAGAAATTCGCGCGATTTGCGATCTAACCCACAAGCACGGCGGCCAGGTTTATATGGACGGCGCGAACATGAATGCGCAGGTGGGCGTGTCGCGCCCAGGTGATTTCGGCGCCGACGTCAGCCACTTAAATCTGCACAAAACGTTTTGCATACCGCACGGCGGCGGCGGCCCGGGCATGGGCCCGATAGGCGTGAAAGCGCACCTCGCGCCGTTTTTATGTGGGCATCCGGTGCTGGATGGCGGCAAGCCGAGTTCGGCGGATGCCAAGGGCATTTACATCGGGCCGGTATCCGCCGCGCCGTTTGGTTCGGCCAGTATTTTGCCGATTTCCTACGCGTATATATTGATGATGGGCGGCGATGGCTTGACCCGCGCCACCCAGGTCGCGATCTTAAGCGCCAACTACATTGCGCACCGTTTGGAGCCGCACTTTCCGCTGCTCTATAAAAACCACAACGGCCGCGTCGCGCATGAATGCATTTTGGACCCGCGCGCGATGAAAGATAAGTACGGCGTGTCGGTAGATGACATTGCCAAGCGCTTAATCGACTTTGGTTTTCACGCGCCAACCATGAGCTTCCCGGTGGTAGGAACATTGATGGTCGAGCCGACCGAATCCGAAGCAAAAATCGAAATTGATCGTTTTTGCGATGCGATGATCCAAATTCGCCATGAGATTGACGATGTCGCAAATGGGCGTTTCACCATTGAAGAAAGCCCATTGCGACACGCCCCGCACACTGTGTTTGATTTAGCGAAAGACGATTGGAATCGCAAATACAGCCGATCTGAAGGCTGTTTTCCAAAGGGTTCCACCGTGCAAGACAAGTATTGGAGCCCAGTTGGGCGCGTTGATAATGTCTATGGTGATAAGAATTTGGTGTGTTCCTGCCCGACGCCGGACAGTTATCGGGAAGAGGCGGTTTAAGGTTAAAGTCTCGAATGGATTTATCGACACATTCATGAGTGCAAAAAATGCGCGTTTTTAAATATTTAATCGCGGCACTGCTGACGTTAGCGTCGGCAGAAACGCTCATCGCTGAGAACTTGCAACAGCGCAACAGTATCGCGCAATTAATGAAGCAGGTTAGGGTAAATACACCTCAAGTAATGCCGATTTGGATCTACGAGGATTGGGTAACGCTGCGCCAGCCAATGTATTCCACGCCTGCCTTCCACATTAATTTTAACGACGGAAAATCAATGTTGTTGGGCCACTCCGGCAGCAGAGTTTCAACATTTTCGATCTTACAAAACGAGACTGTGCCGTCTGTCCCAGCGCTGGGTGGCTTCCCGATGTGGAGCCAATTTGTCTCGAATCAAAGTTTTCAGGTGTTAGCAAAAACGGCAGATAAAGCATTGCTATTGATTAGTGATGGCGACGGTGATTTTCCTAGGATTCGCCAAGATATAGTGCTGATCAATAGTGTTGGGCGTGCGCTTTGGGCGCGATCATTACGTGCGGAGCGCGCGCAGTTTTTACGTAATGGTGATGTGCTGTTGCAAAACGGTGCTGAGTTGAGTCGACTTGTGGGTGCTTCCGGAGCGCCAATTTGGCAATTGAACCTAATGGAGCTTGATACAGATACCTCACGAGTCGAAACTCGTTACATGTCTGAGCCGAACCTGGACACGACGGCGCCCGAAAGCGTCGTGCTGAGCATCAGACTAGAGCGGTCACCGCGCAATGGAAGCTACAGCGTCCAAACGGAAAGCCTTTTGGTTGACGCGGCAACTGGCGCTGCGAAGTGGCGAATTTTGCATGCAAGCTCCGCCAATCAAACTGAGGGTTCGTATCCAGCCTGTCAAGCGGTCGTTCGCGGAAACGTCGTGATTAGTTTTGAAACACAGGTATCACTGGCATTGGCGATCGTGGCGCGCGATTTGACGACTGGGACTGAGCTTTGGCGTACGCTTATTGCGAGCAACAGTTCTGGCCCGTGCGCATCCATAATCTCCGACGAAGCTGTCTTCATCGGCTATTTCGGCCAAATGGCAAGCCAGTTAGTCAAACTCCAATGGGATGGCAACCTGCTCTGGCAGCGAAGCAGTCCGGCAATTCCTGCCTATTCACCGGTTCAACTGCTGCTAGATTCGCAGCGGATAGCGATTATTGAAGGCAATCCAGCGCGCGCCCAAGTTTTTCAAAATCAATCGGGGAATCCTTTATGGGCTGCACCGCTCGCCACGACCGAGCGCGAAACCGGTTCTAGTTTCCGACTAACCGCGAATGAAATCATTGAAGAATATGCTGACAGTAATGCGGAACTTCAATCACACTTGCGCCGCGTGCGCTACTCAGCTAGCACGGGGCTAGAAATGAGCGCCGAATCGATTCCGGGCCAGCAGCTCAGTGCAAAAGGCGCGACGGTAAGCATCGTGGGTGATTCTGCCAGTGATCGCCACTTGTTGACGCTGCGGCCAAGTTTTGGTGCAGACGAACGAACGCTGACACTGCGCAAACTTGACCCAAGCACAGGCGCGGTGGCACAGAGTGTTTCCGTGTCGCTCGGCGCTAGTATCGAGAGCTTTGAAAGCGCTGTGATTGTCAGAGCGACAGCGAACGCCGCTGTGGTTTTGGTGCAAAGCATCCCGGCCTCTGATGGCACCAGGATGTTTACGTTGACTTACCTTGAAATGACCAGCACTTTGCCGCGTTGGGTGCGTGAATTTCGCGCCTTCAACGCCGGATCAATTCATCAAGATGCTACGCAAGTGGTTCTGAGCCTGCGGCAGTGCGGATTGACCTGTTCCCCCGAAAACCGCGAACAGTATTTGCGCGCTTTTGATGTCGGGCTTGGCACCCAACGTTTTAGCTTTCTTAAGCCACATTTCGCAGCGATAGTGCTGAATGGCAAAGTTGTTTTGCAAAACGCGTCCAGCCAGATTGAGTCGATCAATGAGGATGGTACTTTGCAGTGGACACATTCAATTTCGGGATTGCCGGGCTTTCCTGTTACTTCACTCATGACACTAAGCAACTTTGGGTCGGACATTATTTATGGTGTATTGGATCGAGCGCCATCAGGTGGAAATCGCCAGACACGTTTAGTCAAGATTTCCGGAGCATCTGGACAATTGCTGTGGCAACGAATTTTCGATGCGCATCCTAACTCCAGTATAGTTTTGCGCAAGACGCCTGATGGGCTGATGTACTCAATTAACTTCACTGGTCCGCCGTTCCCGTCGTTGACCTCAGGCGCGCTGTATTACCTTGACCCAATTTCCGGCGCAACTCGATTTCAGATCACATCCGGCGATAGCTATTTTCATAGCGTGCGCCCTATTCTTGATGGATCGAATGGTAGTGCTGCGATCCGGCAAACTCGGGGCTTGTTAGCGCAAAACAGTCTCTCGCATTTTCTCAGCACCGTCCAGACTCTTAATTATCAGTCAGGAACTACCGGAGCGGAACATGTTTACGTTGCCAATATTGACAACATACTTGCTGCCAATGTCTCAGCAACACTTTTGACACCTGCTCATTCCGAAGATGTATACGCAGTTGCTGCCTTAGAAAATAGTGACGTTCCGTTTAGTTTTCAGCGCTGGCCAACGGTTTCTGTTGCAAATGCGGGCGATCTAAGGATTACCACTGCGGCTGAGTTTAATCCTTATTTAACCGGGCTTGGCCCGAACGCTCAAGCTGAGTTCGTTGTTAGAAACGACTCAACACAGTCTGTTACTGCATCTATAGGTTATCTAGATGACTCCAGTGGTAGTCACGCCACTCTTCATGGGTGTCAAGCGAGCCCGGGGAGTAGTTGCCCAGACCTGGGTTCAGTCAAAGAATTCCAAAGCCTAATTGCACCCAATGGTCATTTACACCTCAACTTTGAAATTGCTGATCCGTCATTTGCGCAAAATAGATTGTTTTCGATCTCTTCGCCACCTGCAGCTAGCGGGCAATTTTATGCTCTCCCTCACTACACGTTTGGGGATCGGCTTATGAGCAATAATTTTCTAGGTGTCACGGTTAATACCGCTGGCTATGGTGATGGCTTTGAGTAATGGCGATGCAGACGCTTTGCGTGAGTGGGGGATGTTTGCACGAGGTTCTTTCCGCATTAGACCGCTGTCGATTCCGCTGCTCGCTGCGCCAAAATCTTGACTGCAGGCAAGGTCTTGCCTTCCAGAAATTCCAAAAATGCGCCGCCGCCGGTGGACACGTAGCTAATCTTGCCGTCCACGCCAAACTTCTCAATTGCGGCCAGCGTATCGCCACCGCCGGCGATGGAAAATGCTTGGCTTTCCGCAATTGCCAGCGCGACGGCTTTGGTGCCAGCAGCGAAGTTGTCAAACTCGAAAACACCCACAGGGCCATTCCACACCACGGTGCCCGCCGCTGCGATCAGCCCAGCATAATGCGCGGCGGTTTTGGGGCCGATGTCCAAAATCATCTCGTTTGCATCGATGCGGTCGATGCCTTCAATGTTTGCTTGCGCGCTGGCGCTGAATTCAGCGGCGCTGGTGACATCCAACGGTAACGGAATTGATGCGCCGCGCGCCTTGGCTTTCGCCATAATGTCGCGAGCGGTTTGCAATAAATCCGGCTCATACAGTGACTTGCCGACAGCAAAACCACTGGCGGCAAGAAAGGTATTGGCGATGCCGCCGCCTACAATTAGCTGGTCCACCTTTTCCACCAAGGCGTCTAAAAGTTCTAATTTACTCGACACTTTGCTTCCGGCAACGATGGCCAACAGCGGCCGCTTGGGCTTTTCCAGCGCCAAACTTAGCGCGTCCAATTCTGCCGTCAATAGCGGCCCGGCGCAGGCGATCTTGGCAAAGCGTGCTACGCCGTGCGTGCTGGCCTGTGCGCGGTGCGCGGTACCAAAAGCATCCATGACAAAAACGTCGCAGAGCGCGGCATATTGGCGGCTCAAGCCTTCATCGTCCTTGGCTTCACCGATATTCATGCGCACATTCTCCAATAGCACCAGCGCGCCGGGTGCAACCTTGACGCCATCCAAATAGTCCCGAATCAGCGCCACCTCAAAACCTAAGTGCTGACTCAGCCAATCGGCGACTGGTGCGAGCGATTCTGATGCCTCAAACACGCCCTCTTTTGGACGGCCCAAATGGCTCATCACTATGACCGTGGCACCTTTCTCTAGTGCCAGCCGCAGCGTCGGCAGCGCCGCTTCGAGGCGCTGGTTGGCGGTGATCTGCGCTTTGCCATCGGCACCCAGCGCAATCGGTACGTTCAAATCTTCCCGAATAAGCACGCGCTTACCCTGTAGATCCAAGTCAGTCATACGAATAAAGTTTGGCATTGCATTGCCTTAAGTTGAAACAGGGGCAGGAATCATACGACCCGCCGGTTGCTAATACGTAGCTGTCAGCCGACTTTCTGGCTCCAATCAATCCAGCCCTGCCAGCTTGAGAGCAAGATAAACGCACCAAAGACAATGCGATACCAAGCGAAGCCGGTAAATCGATGCGTCGCGACGAATTTAAGTAGCCAGCGGATGCAAAGGTACGCGCTAATAAAAGCCGCTAACAGCCCCAAGCCCCAATAGCTGGCGTCTTCTAAATGCAAACTATGCCTATCTTTAATTAAGCTATAGATGGCTGCACCGCTCAACACCACTAATGCTAAATAAAAAGAGAATTCAGTCGCGACCCTACGCGGAATACCCAACAGCATACCGCCAATAATTGTTGCACCCGAACGGGACGTACCAGGAAAAAGCACTGCTAAACACTGGGCTAGACCAACCTTTAGCGAGTCACGCCAATTTAAGTCGTCTATGGATTGAATGCGTGCTTTTTGCCAATCGGTTTTCCCAGCCGCAACTTCAGCAAATAAAATGATGATGCCGCCAATGATAAAAGCGCATGCAACAACAATCGGCGTAAACATCGTACTCTCAATGAAATCGCCTAGTAGTTTCGCCAAAATAATCACCGGCAAACAGGCGACTATGACATTAATGGCAAAGCGCTGCGCGGTACGGTCATTAGTAATTCCAGTGAGCGTTGTAAAAATGCGGGCACGAAACTCAATCATTACCGCAAAAATGGCTCCCATCTGGATTACAATCATAAAAATCTTGACGTGATTAATATTAAAATTAATCAAGCTATTGGCTAAAATCAAATGCCCAGTGCTGGAAACTGGCAAAAATTCGGTCAAGCCTTCCACAATGCCAAGAATTATGGCCTTAAGTGCCAACAACCAATCCATAAAATCCCCAGTTACTAAACTCCTTAGTTACTTAATCGAAAGCACCAACTTAGGCAGTCGCGCATTAAGCCGCTGGTAAATTTCTTCGGTGATATTGCAAGCGCAGCTAGCGTTAAAATACAAGGTTTCTTGCACCCGCAGCACGGCATCGGCGGCGCGTTCCTTTTTAAGCTCGGCCTCAATGGCGAGCACCGCAATATCAATTTGCGCCAGCGCTTTTTCATTGGCAGCACCGACGGCTTGTTGCTGCACGCTCGCTTGCTTTTGTAGCGCGGCAATTTGCAACAGTAGTGAGGCTTTACGCTGTTGGTTTTGCCCGGTTTGCCCAGGCTTGCGCAATTGTTCAAGCTCAGCAGTGAGTGGCGCGACTTCTTGCTCGTAAGCCTTTTGGATCGTTTGAATCCGGGTATCCACCTCAAGCAACAGGCTCTTCAACGCGCTGACACGCTCAAATGCATCGCGGGTATCCGAAATTAAGATGCTCTTTGGCGCATTGCCCGTCGCCAAGGCCGAAAAAGCAAAACTCAACAGCGCAAAAATTAGCCATTTCATGGTGCTAAAAACCTTGATTTTGACGCGCGAATATCAAGCGCTTGCGCCACTTCAGCCGAAACATCGACACCCACGAGTGCGAATTTCTTGGCAATGCTGGGCTCAAGTACGACATCAGCGCCTTTGGCTTTTGCAATCCCCTCAATCACTTCGGGCAGGGCGACGCGCAGATCGCTAAGCGAAAGCTCCAAGGCCTCGGTATATTCGGCGTTTAGCGGCCCAGCCTTATTAGTTTTCTTGAGCTGCGCCGCCGACGCCTCTGCCTTCAATCGCGCAACGACGGTGGAGCGCGCCTCGATGTTTGCGCTGTCAGCAATCAACACCAGATTGGCGGCATGGCAAAGCGAGCCCAGCAGACCTACGCAGATCACCAGCGCGGCCTTCTTTAATAGCATCTGTAGTCGATTCATGAGCGCAACCCGATGCCTTTTTCAATCATGCGCCAGCACAGCAGCCAAAGTGCCACAGCAATTGCAACGGTCATACCCAGCGCCATCGTCAGCGAAACATCGGATTTCCCTAAAATGCCGTAGCGAAATGCTTCCACCATATACAAAATCGGATTTAAGTGCGAAACCCCTTGCCAAAAAGGCGGCAATAAACTGACCGAATAAAACACACCGCCTAAATAAGTCAACGGCGTTAAAATAAAGGTTGGAATAATCGCAATATCATCAAATTTCTTCGCATACACCGCATTAACAAAACCAGCAAGCGAAAACACGATCGCGGTTAGTATGACGGTGACCAACATAATCAATGGATGTGCAACGTCCAGTCGGGTGAAAAATAGCGAAATCAAAAGTACAATCGCACCAACGATCAAGCCGCGCACCGCACCACCGGCAATATAACCCGCCAAAACCACCCAACTAGGCGTTGGTGAAACCAAAATTTCTTCGACGTAGCGGCCGAATTTTGAGCCAAAAAATGAGCTGGAAACATTGCCATAAGCGTTTTGAATCACGCTCATCATCACTAAACCCGGCACAATAAATTGAATGTAAGAAAAATCACCCATTTTCCCAATGCGGCTACCAATTAAATTACCGAAAATCAAGAAATAAAGCGTCATTGTGATCGCGGGCGGCACCAAGGTTTGGCCCCAAATACGCAAAATGCGCGAAACTTCTTTAATCACGATGGTTTTAAACGCGACCCAACTGGCGTTATGACTCATGACGCGGCCCCAACACTACTTGCAGGTTTATTGCCATCGTGGACGATGCGCACAAATAATTCTTCCAGGCGATTGGTTTTATTGCGTAAGGATTTAACGGCAACGCCAGCAGCCGAGAGCTTGCCAAATAAGCCATTGAGTTCTAAGCCTTTAGGAACTTCTACTTCTAGCGTTTGCGAGTCCACCAGTACCACATTAAAGCCAGACAACACCGGCGGTGCATCCAGGGGCTTACTTAGATCTAGCACGAAGGTTTCTTTGTCCAATTTCGTCAAGAGTGACTTTACGCTGGTGTTTTCAATAATTTGACCCTTATCGATAATCGCAATATTGCGGCACAGACTTTCCGCCTCTTCTAAATAGTGCGTGGTCAAAATCACGGTGGTGCCCGCAGCGTTGATGTCCTGTAAAAACTTCCACATCGAACGGCGAATTTCGATATCCACGCCGGCCGTAGGTTCGTCCAAAATCAACAGCCTGGGCTCGTGCACCATGGCGCGCGCAATCAGCAAACGCCGCTTCATGCCGCCCGAAAGCGTGCGCGAAATCGCATTGCGCTTGTCCCAAAGCTGCAGTTGATTCAAGTATTTTTCGGTGCGCGCTTTCGCTAACTCACGCGGTACGCCGTAATAGCCCGCTTGATTAACACAAATATCGAAAGGCTTTTCGAACTGATTGAAATTGAATTCTTGCGGCACTAAGCCGATTTCACGTTTCGCCTGGGCGCGATTTTTGCGCAGGCTGGCGCCAAACACCTCGACATCACCCTCCGTCAGGTTCACTAAGCTGGAAGTAATGCCGATCAGCGTACTTTTCCCGGCACCGTTTGGGCCGAGTAAGGCGAAAAAATCACCCGACTGCACGGTTAATGACACACCTTTCAAAGCCTGCACGCCGTTGTCGTAGGTTTTTCGTAAATTGATGACGCGTAATGCGTCCATAGCGTGGCCTGCCATTAATTAGCCTGAACTAAACCGAGGCGCGAAGTATCCAGCTGCGGCGGTAAGCGCGCCAGCTAAAAGGCTTGCAGATATGCTGCGCGCCTCTAAATAGTCAGAAACCGCATGCAATTGCCTGCGTTAAACTCAAACGATCCTAGGAAGGAACTCAGATGGCCGCACATTTTCCGCTCAAGTTGATTGATAGCCGTATGTTGGCAAATGACGTCCGCCATTTGGTGTTTCAGCGTAGCGACGGTGAAGCTTTAAACTATATTCCGGGGCAATTTTTGCAAATTCACTTTGAAGTCAATGGCGCACCCAGCAAGCGCAGCTATAGTTTGGCGAATCCGCCTGAGATTGATGAAACGGTGAACAACGTCGAAATCGCGGTCAGCTACGTCAAAGGCGGCGCGGCGACGGCGCTGCTGAGCGAATTGGAAATAGGTGGCGAAATCACTGCCAGCGGCCCCTACGGCCGGTTTTGCTTGATGGACGCCGATAAAAACACGCGCTATTTGCTGATCGGCACCGGTACCGGCATTACCCCGTATCGCGCGATGCTGCCAAAATTGGCCGAGCTGATGCAAAGCCGCAATGTGCAGGTCGCGGTCATTCAAGGTGCGCGTACCCAGGCGGAGCTTTTGTATGGCGACGAGTTTCAGACTTTTGCCGCGCTGCATGCAAATTTTCGCTATTACGCCTGCACCTCTCGCGAAGCGGCTGGCGGCTATGTTGGCGACCGCGCGGGTCATGTGCAAAGCGTATTTGCCGAGTTAAATTTGGATGGTGCGGCCGATATTGCTTATCTGTGTGGCAATCCGAATATGGTCGATGAAAGCTTTACGCAGCTGAAAGAAGCGGGCTTCCCGGTGCCGTCCGTGCGCCGGGAAAAATATATTTCGTCGAAATAGGCATCGAACCCGCGTGCACCCTCGCAACCGTCACCAGGGCCACTATGATTTTGCCCAGCTGGTCCAAAGCTGCCCAGAATTGGCGAGTTTCCTGATCCAAAACCCCAGCGGTGATACCACCATCGACTTTGCCGATGCCAGCGCGGTGCGGGTGTTCAATCGCGCACTTTTGCGCAGCCAATATGGTGTGCAGCACTGGGATTTGGCCGAGGGTTATTTGTGCCCGCCAATTCCGGGCCGCGCGGATTATCTGCATGGTTTGGCGGATTTGCTGGGCCCTAATCTGTCCAAAAAAACGGTGCGCGTTTTGGACATTGGCGTCGGTGCTAATTGCATTTATCCGCTACTTGGCCACGCGAGCTATGGCTGGCAGTTTGTTGGCACGGATATTGATGCCAATGCGCTAAGCGCGGCACAGGCGATTATTCAAGCAAACAAGCTCGGCAGCGCAATTGAGCTACGCCTGCAAACGCAGCGCGGCAAAATCTTCGCCGAGGTACTTAAGCCGGACGAACGCTTTGATCTGTCCCTCAGTAATCCGCCGTTTCATAGTTCCGCTGCCATTGCCGAGTCCACCAACCGGCGCAAATGGCGCAATTTTGGCATTCTGGAAAACGCCGCTACGGGCGCACTAAATTTTGGCGGCAAGGGCGGCGAGCTGTGGTGTACCGGCGGCGAGGCGTCCTTTATCAAGCGCATGATTAATGAAAGCGTGGCGGTGCGCGAGCAGGTTTTATGGTTTTCAAGTTTGGTTTCTAAAGCCGGGAATGTGCCAGATATATATAAGCAGCTGAAAAAAGTCGGTGCGCTCGACGTCGTTACGGTGCCGATGGCTCAGGGCAATAAACAGTCGCGCTTTGTCGCCTGGAGTTTTCTGGATGCGGATCAGCGTAGCGTTTGGGTTTAGCCTTTTGAAGCGGCGCACGGTAAAAAACAGCTTTTCGCGCTAAGCTAGTATCTGGCAAACGCTGCGGGTTCATGCATATGCAAGGCGCACTAAGAGCACCGGAAATGACCGAAGCTGAGTATCTAGCTTTTGAAGAAACCAGCCCAGAAAAACATGAATTTGCCGGTGGGCAGATTTTCCTGATGGCGGGCACGTCGAAGCAGCACAACTTGATTTCGCTCAATATCGCGTTTTTGTTTCGTCAAAAAGCAAAGTCTTGCACGACTTTTGTCGCTGACGTGAAGTGCAAAGGCCACAACATTTATTACTACCCCGACGTGATGCTGAGCTGCGAAAGCAGTAGCGATAGCCATTTTGAAACGCATCCCTGCGTGATCGTCGAGGTGATTAGTCCAACGACCGCGAAAGTGGATCGCGTTGAGAAGCTCAGTAACTACAAAAAAATCCCGTCACTGATGGCCTATGTATTGGTCGAACAAGACGAACGTCGGCTTGATATTTTCCGGCGCCATGAAAATTTTTGGGTGCACGAATCGCTGGAAAACGAAGCGGAATTCTGCTTGCCCTGTATCGATGCGCCGCTGACATTGGCTGAAATTTATGCCGGGGTTGACGTCAGTCCTCCGGTGTATCGGGGTGATATTGGCCTGGGATAGGGCGCGACTCTATTAAGCTTCCAGCGACCTAGCAGTATTGCGCCCGGCCGCTTTCGCCTCATAAAGCGCGCGATCTGCCAATACCAAAATATCGGTCGCAGCGTCCGGATGTGCGCAATGACCAACGCCAATACTGGTCGTCACGTTGAGCGTTAAATCGCCAACGTGCATAGGCGTTTGCATGCGGTCAATAATTTTGTTTGCGATCACTTGGCCGATTGCTAAAGAGCCATCTTCGACAAGCACGGCGAATTCATCGCCACCCAAGCGCGCTGGCATATCCGCTTCACGCACGGCGCTGCTGATGCGGCGGGCAAACTCGACTATTACCGCATCGCCGACGGCGTGCCCGTGGGTGTCATTGATCGATTTAAAGCGGTCAATATCGAAAGTTAGTAGCGTAATCGGGCGTTTCATGCGTTTGCTGCGCGCCAGCGCCGATTTTAGACGCTCGTCGAATTGCCGACGATTGGCGATACCGGTTAATGCATCGGATCGGGCTAAGCGCTCTTGTAGCCTCTTGTTGCGCCGCAGCTGCAGGAAGAACCCTACCAGCACCGCTAGAGTCAGCGCGACTAAGCCCGCAACGACTTGTGCCAATCGCGTGTTTCCCACCAGCAACTTTTCCCTTTCCTTCGCGGCCTTTGCTTCCGCGGTGAGCTGGCGAACTTCAAGTTCTTTGGTATTAAATTTGAGCCGTGCGTCGTAGTCAGCGGTGGCTTTGATGCGGTCTGCCTCCTCGACTTTGTTGCTCAATTCCAGTAGGCGTGAACTTAATTCAACGATATCGGCACGATTGCTGCCGGTATTGATCGCCAGCGGAATCAGCACACGCAGCACGCGTAGTTCGTCCCGCTCCAAATTAAGTTTGGAAAACGCTTGGCGCGAGGCACGTAGCTCGGCCAATGCTCTAGGCGGCTCGCCGGCGTCAATTGAGGCCGTGCCCAGCGCTTCCAAGCCCATGCCGCCAATTTGCGAATTTTTAAGCCTGCGCCCCAGCGCCACCACCGCCTCCCCATTTTTTCTTTGGGTCGCGACGTCTTTGAGCACGTGTGCCAGACGCGCCGCTTCTAGGTATAGCTCTGCTACTAGTTTTGGATCCCCAACCGAGTCGGCAATCATTTGCGCCTGCGACAAGATCAGCTGCGCGCGATCGCTTTGCCCCAACTGCGCCAGGGCGCGGGCCAAATTGCGCAATAACCGCGCGTGGGTGGGCGGTTCGGTATTTTCTGGCAGTGCATCCAGGCCACGCTGTGCGTAGCCCGCAGAACTTTGCGGCCGGTTTAGGGTAAAGCTTAAGCTCGAGTACGCGAGATAAACCTCTGCCTTGAGTTCCGCATAGGCCGCAACTTTTAACAGCGCCTCCGCATCGCCCAGTAGCTGCTCGCCACGGACAAAATCTTGCATCCAAATCGCGGCGCGGCTATCGGCAACTAAGGCACGTACTTCCAACACTGGGTCATTCGCTAACGCCGCCGCTTCCCGTGCGCTGCCACCAGCGCTGCGTTGACAGGGCCAATCGGCGATCACGCGACAGGCATTAGCACGCGCTAGATACAGCAAGGCAACCGTGCGCATATCGCGCTTGGCGCGCGCCTGTTCGAGTGCTGCCGGAAGTTCCAGCAGCACGACCTCAGGCTCCGTAAGTGCCTTGATTTCGAGTGCGTGCCGTGGCAATTCGAACGCAAGTGCCGGTAGCGACGCTAAAAATAGCATCACGCAAAAAAGTGAGGACTTAGATTCCCTGAAAAATTTGCACTGTGTACTCATAGCGCTAGTCTAGCGTTGTTCCTAAATTATTCCGCGAATCCAGCTGAATGGAGTTGTAAATAAATTCCACGCCGTGCGATCAATTCGGCGTGCGTGCCTAGTTCAACGATCCGGCCCGCATCGAGTACTACGATTTGATCGCTATGTTCGATGGTACTTAAGCGATGCGCAATGACGAGCGTGGTGGTATTCGCGCGTAAGCGTGCCAAAGCGGCTTGCACGGCGCGTTCGGACTCGTTATCCAAGGCGCTAGTCGCTTCATCCAGCAATAAGAGTTTGCCGCCTTTGAAAATCGCGCGGGCAAGGGCGATGCGCTGGCGCTGGCCACCCGAAAGTTGGGCGCCGTTGCTGCCAAGCGCTGTGTGCAAGCCCTCCGGCAAAGCGCGCACGAATTCCGCCGCCTGCGCCGCACTGAGCGCACGCCAAACCGCATCTTCGAAGGCGCGGCTGGCATCGGGCGTAGGCGCGGCTTGCCCATAGGCGACATTGTCCAAAACCGTCAAGCCGTTCAGCACCACCGCCTGGCCAACCCAACCAATTTGCGCGCGAAAACTGGCCAAGGTGTAGTGATCAATCGCCACGCCGTCCAAAAACACCTGCCCCGCTGTCGGTGCAATTAGGCGCGCCAATAATTGCGCCATCGAGGTTTTGCCGCCGCCTGAGCGCCCCACCAACGCAGTCACGCTGCCCGGTGCGAGCGTGAGATTGATGTTCTGAAGCGCATCGGCCGTTGCACCTGGGTAGCGCAAACTTATGTGACTAAACTGCACTTCGCCCAGGGGTTTTACTAACTCAAGCTTGCCCGCGTCTGGCTCTAAGGGCTCGGCTAACAACGCCTCAACGCTCGCTGCTGCGGCGACACCGCGCCCGATCAGGTTTTGCACATTGGTTAAGCGCTTTAAGGACGGTAAAATCAGCAGCATCGAGGTGATAAAGCTCATAAATTCGCCTGGCGACAACCCGGCATTGCCCGGCGTGCGCGCCTGTTGCGCGGCGACATACACGACCAAAGCCAGTGCACCGGCCGCCAAAAATTGCACGATCGAGGTGCTTAGCGCGTTGGTCGCGGCTATTTTCATTTGCTGGCGAAAATTATTCTGATTAATAACAGCGAAAACCGCAGCTTCATGGCTTTGCGCGCCGTAAAGTTTGACATCGCGCTCCCCGGCGATCACGGTTTGCGTGCGCGAGGTCACGGCACCGAGCGAGTCTTGAATGCCCCGGCTTAAGCGGCGATAGCGTTTCGCGACAATACTAACGATGCCACCGATCAGTGGCCCGGCAATCAACACGGTCAAAGTCAGCTTCACGCTGGTCGCCAACATCACCGCCAGCAGCCCGATAATCATCAGGCCGTCGGCAATTAGAATCTTAAAACCTTCGGTGCAGGCGTGCCCGAGCTGTTCGACTTCGTTGGTTAAACGCGAGGTCAGCGGCCCGGGATCGTGGCCTGAAAAGAAGCCGGTCGGCAAGCGCAGATAATGTGCGAAGCAGCGTGCCCGCATGTCCCGCACGATGCTGCGCGCAATATGCGCCACGCCCAAATCACCGACGTACACCCCGAGGGCGCGCAGCGCAAATAGCGCCAAAATAATCCAAGGGATGAGCCGCGCCAGCGTCTGATTTTGCGCATCAAACACATCATCCAACATGTATTTCATCAGATAGGTAAACGCCGCCGCCACCGAGGCTTCCAGCGCGATGCCCAACGTTGCTAGCAAGGCAGTTCGCCAATGCGGTTTGGCATACTGCAATAGTGTTTGCAGCCCCATAACGGCAGGCTTTTCAGTGCTTGCCGCAGGCGGCATCGTTAACGCGGCCCCGGTTCCGGCGCTAAGCCCGAGGCGGGCGCTTGCCCAGGTGCTAGCGGCTGAAACAGCATGACCGGCACGCGTTCAGGGCTTGCACGCGGCAAATAGTGATCCACCAGCAAAAACGCAAACAGCGCCATTAAATAGACGATGGAAAAGTTGAACACGCGCATCGCAAACAGCTCATTCGGCGGCTTCATTAAGCGGATCGCGTAATACAAAAATGCCGCGTTCAGTATCGTCGCACCACCCAGATAAAACATGCCACACATGCCAAATAACACCGGCAAAATGGTGATCACGCACAGCAGCACGGTGTAAAGCAGCACTTGGAAACGCGTGTATTCCACCCCGTGCGTGACTGGCAACATAGGAATGTCAGCGGCGGCGTAGTCATCGCGCCGGAAAATAGCTAATGCCCAAAAATGCGGCGGTGTCCAAATAAAAATGATTAGAAATAGCAATAAGGAATGCGGATGCACATCATTGGTAATTGCCACCCAGCCCAACACCGGCGGCGCAGCACCGGCGGCACCGCCAATTACAATGTTTTGCGGCGTGGCGCGCTTGAGCCAAAGGGTGTAAACCACGGCATAGCCGATCAAGGAGGCAAAGGTGAGTAGGGCGGTAAGTAAATTCACCCAAACGCCCAAAATCACCATGCTTACGCCGCCCAAAATGAGCGCGAATAGCAGCGCCTGGCGTTCAGTCAAGCCGCCCGTTGGCAGCGGCCGGTGTTTGGTGCGCATCATTTTTGCGTCGATACGCGCATCCAACAGATGATTGATTGCCGCTGCCGAAGACGCCGCAAGCCATATACCCACGGAGCCCAACAGCATCAGGTGCAAGGGCGGCAGGCCAGGCACCGCCAGCAGCATGCCGACCACGGCAGTAAACACGATTAAGGCCACCACGCGCGGCTTGGTCAGCTGCCAATAGGCGCGAAAGCTGGGTTTTTGAATAACTTGTATTACTGCGGATTGGCTCATGCGCGGGAGTTTACCCGCTCACAAATGAATTTTTCGGTGTGCGGCTCGGCAAGCCGGGGGTGAATAGCGCCAATTGACGGTGTTAAAACTTCGTCGTAGAGTCAGAAACGCTCTTTACCGTGGACTTAGCATGCGCTTTCGTCGAGACGCACCCGTTGTTATTATTGCTACTTTGGTGTTGGTGATCGCCGCGTTGACCTGGGCTTCAAACGCGATGTTTGCAGCGCAAATGGCGGAGGTCGAAGCGGCGCAGTTCAAGCAAATGCGAGCGATTTTGGACACCAGTTTGCGTGCTGCAGAAGACCGGGCTTTGGCGCGCGCCGAGCTGGTTGCGAATCTGCCGACGGTGCGCGCCGCGTTTGCCGCTGGGGATCGCGAAAAGCTGTTAGCGGAATGCAAGGATATGTTTGCGGTTCAGCGCGACAAACACGGTGTTGATCAGGCGCAGTTTGCGACCTTGGCGGGAATATCGTTCCTGCGGCTGAACGCACCGGCCAAATTTGGCGAAGACTTGTCCAGTTTTCGCCCGATTATCGTTGCGGTTAATCGCGATCAAGTGGCGCGCAAGGGCATGGCTTTAGGGCGCTCAGGACCTGCGTTAATGGGGGTAGTGCCGGTTTATAGTTTGGACGACAAACCGCTGGGCATTTTTGAGATCGGGATGGAGTTCGCACCGATACTCGATAAATTAAAAGCCGCGTACAGCTTTGACGCCAGCTTTTACGTAAAAGAGCGGCCCTTGCGCGAGATTGCGACCAATGTCAGCCCGGAAGTTCTGGATGAACACAATCGAGTCGGGGAATTCCTCAAGTTCAGCTCGACCAATTCGGCGCTAATAAAGAATTTGGTAGACGCCAGCGATCTAGCCCGCGTCAATGGCGACCCGGTGCAATATACACGCACGCTATCCGGCCTAAGCTACGGGGTGATTTTGGTCGCGCTGCGTAACGCTGCGGGTGAATCCTTGGGCATCATTGCGACCGTCAACGATTTCAGCGCGACTCGTGCGGCAGCGGGGCGCGCCCTGGTGCTGCAGCTGGCGCAGGGCTTGCTGGCGTTGGTATTGCTGAGTGGCGTGGTGCTGGTGGTGATTCGTGGTTTTCTGCTGCGGCCATTGGCAGCGTTGAATCAAGGTTTTGAGCAGTTGCGTGCTGGCAGCGCAGATCCGCTATCGGTGCCGATTGAGGCGCTATGCGTGGAATTAAAAGATCTGGCTACGCACTATCAGCGCCTGAGCACTCAGGCGCGTGTTGGCGATTCGGCTCATGTTTTCACTGGCAAAGACGTCAAATGATCGGTCAGCTGCGGCGTTTAAGCCTTGCGTTGTTTTGGCTATTTGCCTTTTCATTAGGCGCACATGCGGCGGAACCCGAGCCCAAGCCCGCGCCGCAACCTGCGCTCACCACACTGCCCACCGGCACCGGCTTGCCAGTGGTGGTTCGAGTCGGCGTTTTTTTCGCTGATGTGATTGCGATTGACGATGTCGCCAAAGCCTTTACCGCGACCGTTGATGTGCGGGCTGTATGGACAGATTTGCGGCTGCGCTACCCGCAAGCCGAAGCTAGCAATGGCTTCAAGGAATACCGTGGTGCTGGTGCAATAACGCGCTTGAGCGAAATTTGGTCGCCGGATTTATCGCTCGTCAATTTACAAGCCGCACCCGACTACGATAGTTTGGGCTTACGCGTATTTCCCGAGGGCCGCGTCGAGTTGATGCGGCGGGTCAAGGCCAGCTTCGCCGCCAGCTTTGACGCCTCGCGATTTCCCTTTGATCGCCAGCTTCTGGCGATTGAGCTTGCCTCGCAGCGCGATCCGACGACACAAGTGCTGTTTGATTTCCGCCAAAATGATGTGGAATTCAGCCGACTTTCGCGCAACGTCCGCATCGACGGCTGGGCGCTGGGTGCGGTCGAATTGCGGCGCGATCCAGCGCTAGGCTGGTACGGCAGCCTGCATTCGCGCATACGCGCCTCGCTGCAAGTGGCGCGCGAGCCCAGCACAACGTTCGCGCAAATTTTTATCCCGCTGATCGCTTCGCTATTGATCCCGATGTTGGCGCTATGGTTAAACGCTATTGCACCGGGCGGCGAATTTCGCACCGAGGCATTCGAGCTGACCAATGTGCTGATCGGTGGCTTGTTTGCACTGATTGCGCTGAATTTCACGGTGAATGCAGCCTACCCAAT
>JANNYA010000104.1:0-5781 GCA_031409855.1 Rhodanobacteraceae bacterium
GCTTACAACTTTGAGCATGCCGACGTCGCTGAATTGCTACACAGTTTTGATGCCTGTGAAGCACAAGCGTTGAAATTGGTGGCGTTGAATTTGCCGCTTCCCGCGTACGAGCAGGTTTGCAAAGCCAGCCATAGCTTCAATCTATTGGATGCGCGGCGCGCCATTAGCGTAACTGAGCGGCAGCGTTTTATTTTGCGCGTGCGAACCTTGTCCAAAGCGGTTGCGGAAAGCTATTACGCGCAACGCGAAAAGCTTGGTTTTCCCGGATTGCTACAAGCAGGATTGCCGCAAGCAGGTCTACCACACGCAAATTCGCAAGATGACATCACGTTACAAAACAACAATAAGGCTGCCTAAAGATGGCGTTTGCAAGCATTCCTGAGCTGATCGCGGATATCAAAGCCGGGAAAATGGTGATTTTGGCGGACGATGAAGACCGCGAAAATGAAGGTGATTTGATCATGGCGGCCTCCATGGTGCGCCCGGAAGACATCAATTTTATGGCGCGCCACGCACGTGGCTTGATTTGTTTGGGGCTGTCCGCGAACCGCTGTGAAAAGCTCGGCCTGCGCTTGATGGTTACCGACAACCGCACCCAATACCAAACCGCGTTTACGGTTTCGATTGAGGCGGCCGAGGGCGTTACCACTGGAATTTCCGCATTTGATCGCGCCCACACCATTCAAACGGCGGTTAAGCCAGCTGCTGACAGCCATGATTTGCGCCAACCCGGCCATGTATTCCCGCTGATGGCCAAGCCCGGCGGCGTGCTTTCGCGCGCGGGCCACACCGAAGCCGCCTGCGATTTACCGGCGTTGGCGGGGCTTGAGCCCGCCGGTGTGTTGGTAGAAATACTGGCCGAAGATGGCACCATGGCGCGCAGGCCTGAGCTGGAGCTGTTTGCGCAAACGCACGGTTTGAAAATGGGCACGATTGCAGATTTGATTCGCTTTCGGCTAGAAACCGAAAAGACGATCGAGCGGATCTGGGATCAGTCGGTCACCACTGAATTCGGTGCGTTTCGCCTAGTCGCCTATCGCGATCTGCTAAATCAGCAGCTACATTACGCATTGGTTAAAGGGGCTGTGCACGCGGAAACACCGGTACTGGTGCGGGTGCATGTGAAAGATGTGCTGAGTGATGTATTAACCGTGATTTCGCCTGAATTGACCGCGCCCTTACGCCCGGCACTGGCCGCAATTGCAGCCGCAGGTGCTGGCATTGCGGTGCTGCTGCAAAGCAATTTGAGCCCACAGGCGCAGTTAGCGCAGCTGCAAACGGGCGCGCTGGAATCGTCGAATCAGTGGCGCACCCATGGCTTGGGCGCACAGATTTTGGCGGATTTGGGTGCGCGTAAACTGCGAGTATTGGGCAAACCGCGAAAATTCAGTGGCCTGAGCGGTTTTGGCTTAGAAGTGGTTGAGCAGTTGCCGCTGTAATGCTGCTGAAATCATTATCTTCAAATTTTAGGAAATCGACGTGATAGAAACTTTGCAAGGCAATTTGACTGCGCCAGAAAATTCGGTTCGCATTGCGCTGGTCGCATCGCGCTTTAACGAGCTGATTGTGAAAGAGCTGATCGCGGGTGCTTCGGATGCGTTGCTGCGCCATGGCATGAGTGAAAGCCAGTTAATTGTGGTGCGCGTGCCGGGTGCGTATGAAATCGCACACGCGGCAAAATTGCTGGCTGCAAGCGCTAAGTTCGCTGCTATTGTCGCGCTAGGCTGCGTAATTCGTGGCGAAACCGCGCACTTTGACTACGTGGCGGGCGCTAGCAATTCCGGCTTAATGAGCGTGAGCTTGGAGCATAAAATTCCGATTGGCTTCGGTATTTTGACGGTCGACAACCTAGATCAAGCGCTGGCGCGCGCGGGCAGCAAGGCGGGCAACAAAGGCAGTGAAGCCGCCCTTGCAGTATTGGAACAAATAAACCTTGCGGCTGCGATCGCGACGAAAATCAAGGCAATGCAATGAGTTCAGTAAAAGACACGAAAGACAGCCACGGCAAAGAGCATCCGCGCAAAGTCGGCACGCAATTCACCGAGCGCGCGCGTTCGCGCCGCCGCGCTCTGCAAGCGCTGTATCAATGGCAAATCACTGGGCAATCGGCAAAGACCATCGCTGAGCAGTTCTTTGAAGAGCAAGATATGTCAATCGCCGACAAAGACTATTTTCGTGACCTATTAAATGGCGTCGAGCGCGAAAAAGAGGCGCTAGATGCGGGCTTACAGCCGCTGCTGGATCGGCCGATTGAGCAAGTCGATCCGATTGAGCGCGCGGTATTACGGCTAGCCGGTTACGAGCTGCGCTCCAGGCCCGATGTGCCGTATCGCGTGGTGTTGAACGAAGCGATTGATTTGGCTAAAGATTTTGGCGCCGAAGGCGGGCACACCTACGTCAATGGCGTATTGGATAAAGCCGCGCTGCTGTGGCGTGCGGTGGAGTTTGCGGCAGAGCACAAGCGCGGATAGTTCGCTTAACTAGCGTCGTGCAAATCGGCTATTCAAAGCCGTTTTGAAAACGTTCTTGTACTTGATAGGCTGCGTAAACATCGATTCGGCCAAAACCAGCAATGTTGTTGGGCCACGTGGTAGTGCCGATACCACCGCAAGTCTGGGTTAAAGTAATCGGTTCAGCGGTGCGTTCAAGCAAATCTTCGATGGCATCAGGATTTCGCTTTAAGTTTGGAAAGGCACTCATTAATAAGGCTGCGGCACCAGCAACATGCGGAGCTGCCATGCTAGTACCCGTTAAATCTTGGTAGCCTGCGGGTGGCACGCTGGAGCGAATCATGGTGCCGGGGGCGGAAACATCGGGTTTGCGACGATTGCTTCCGTCCACAGTCACCGGCCCGCGACTTGAACCAGGATTTATGGTTGAACTTAATGTGATGTTGCCGATGGTGAAACTTTCCGCATAAATTGCCGGTGGATCCATCACTGTGCTGCAGCTGCTGCCGTCGTTTCCTGCCGCAGCAACAAACAAAACCCCTGCCGCGCGAAGATTTGCCACGCCAGCCTGCAAAACATTGGGAATCGTACATGTTTCCGAGGGTGGGCAGCCCCACGAATTGTTGATGACGTGCGGTGTTTTACTAATATCTGGGTTGGCACCAGTCAAATCCGTGGGTGCCAACATCCACTGCATGCAGCGCAGATAGGTGGCTGGCGTGCCATTTGCTCGATTCATATTGCGGCAGCCAATCCATTTTGCTTCCGGTGCTGCGCCAATCTGCTCAGCTGCGCCGTCATCGCCCACCATAGTGCCCATAGTGTGTGTACCGTGGGAATGGTCATCACAGGGTTGCACACTATTAATGCCGCAGCTGCCGCCAGTGCCTTGACTGTTATCGGCGATGCCATCAAACCAGTTGTAGTTGTGGTTTGCCACTGTACCGTTCCAACCACGATAGCTTGTGATCAACGCCGGATGCTGCCAAGCGTAGCCGGTATCTTCACCCGCGATCACTACACCTGCACCTTTGATGCCCAGCGCCCAAAGCTGTGTCGCGCCGATCAAGACTTGCCCCGGCGTCGCCGCGCGAATGGCGCTAGGCTCACGCTGCTCGGCGCCAAATTCAATAATCGGCGGTTTGAAATGCAGCAGCGTATTGGCCTTTATCGCGCTGACTTGTGGATCACTAGCAATTTTCTGCAGTAATTCTGAGCCGCCGGTTACCAGCAGCGTATTCACCAGCCAAAAGCGCTCAGCGGATTCAATGCCGTGCGCGCTGGCGAAACGACGCAAATCTTGATCTTGTGCATAAAGTGCATCAAACACCCGGTTGAGCCGCGCCTCGCCAACCAAGCCTGCGCGCACAGCGTTAGCATCGCTGGCGTTCTTAAGCACCACCAAAAACGTGGCGGGCGCGGACTGCTTTGGCCCCAATTGGGCGAGAACTTCTGCGTCGATCGGAGCTGTCGCGGCAGTCGCAGCGAGTAAAACGGCAGCCAGGGTAAGCATAAGTGCTATTTTTCCTCTGAATTTGTAGGTTCCGGTGCAATAGCCGGCTCAACGGCTGGCGGTTCAACGGCCGGCGGTGTAACCGAAATCGTGGTAGGCGGCGCCGTTTGTGCGGGTGCTTCCACCGCGTGTGAACACTGCTTAATAAAAAACAATGGCGCGAGCAATACCGGGATTAGCAGCAGCCACAATTTTGAGTTGCTTGAGCTAGCACTGACTGGCCCATGTTCCAAAGTGTGCTGTGCTGCGTGGCTTGCGACCATTTCCGGCAACACCGCAGTGCTGGCGAAATCGGCGAAAGTTCCGACGTAGCTTTTTGCCACATCCGGCACGACCGAGCCGCTGGGCAAACGTCCGTCCGGAGAAAGTTTGTCGATCACGGTGGGAATCAGTTGCCCTAACGCGGTGCTCACCACGCTCGGTGCTAAATCTAAACGTGATGCCATTTGCGCCAATACTTGAGGACCAAGCACCATTTCAAGCTGCGCGGTGCTTAAGCTCTTGTTTTCCCCGTTGCCTAACCAAGAAGTGACTGCATCGCCCAAACCTTTGGCGCGAAACCGATCAATAAAGCCAGAAAAACCGCCGCGCTTATCGTCAAACATCAAGCTAAGCAGCATGCCCAGCAACGCGTTGGCTCCTGAAAGCGAGGCGCTACCATCGGTTTTGCCGCCCAAATTCAGGCGTTTCGCAAGTTCTTTCAGCAATACATCAAACATGCCCATTTCCTACCATAGAGTGATTCCTACTATTCTAGTGACTCATTTCTGCCGTGACGATCATCGCGAGATATTTTTGCCGCATCGCTGATCGCGAGACTACTAACATGAATGCCCCCTGGCAACAGGAGTGATTTTAGCCGGTACACGATGATAGCGCCTTGACCGAGCAAGTACAGCGCGTTTATGCTCCCGCTTCTTTGTTGTACGCATGTCAAGGATCGGACAATGTACGCAGTATTCCAGACCGGTGGTAAACAGTATCGAGCCAAGCAAGGCGACGTGCTGAAAATTGAAAAACTCGAACTTGATGCAGGTTCCGATGTAGCGTTTGATCATGTGATGATGTTGGGTGAAGGCGACGACGTTAAAGTCGGTACGCCAACCCTAGCTGGCGCTGTGGTTAGCGGCAAGGTCTTAAGTCAAGGCCGCGCTGATAAAGTGCACATCGTCAAATTCCGTCGCCGCAAGCACTTTCGCAAGCAGCAAGGCCATCGCCAATATTACACAGAAGTCGAAATCACCGCGATTAGCGCGTAATTTTTCTTTCAATAGCATCGCAAACGCCGAAAGCGGATGAATTGCGAAGCAGAATCAATTAGCAGGAGCTAAGTCATGGCACACAAGAAGGCAGGCGGTTCAACCCGCAATGGCCGCGATTCAAACCCAAAATACCTCGGCGTAAAAATGTACGGCGGTCAAGTGATTGAGCCCGGCAACATTATTGTGCGTCAACGCGGCACCAAGTTTCACCCAGGTACCGGCGTCGGCTTAGGCCGCGACCATACTTTGTTCGCATTGACCGCTGGTGTTGTCAAGTTTCACAAGGGCGGCCCGGTCATGCGTAGTTACGTCAGCGTTGTTGCTGCGTAATTTGCGATAAGTAAAAGTATCGAAACGAAAAACCCCGCTTAATGCGGGGTTTTTTGTTTATGACGGGGTTATAGCGCTCGGCTCCAGTCAGCTTCGATAGACTTTCGCTGTTGGGCACGCAGTCTTGTAAATTCCTGATTAGCGCCAATCCTCAGTAACACGAAATCGTCATTCCCGCGAAGGCGGGAATCCAGGGTGAATGCAAAGGTGCCTGATTGTGGCGATG
>JANNYA010000105.1:0-3033 GCA_031409855.1 Rhodanobacteraceae bacterium
TGCAGTGGCAGCAATTGGGCGATCCAAAATCGGCTGCCAATTCCTGAACCATTCTGATGCCTCAGTTGCCCAAGGCCAATTGCCAGCGGTGTCTGGACACACGAGTTGCAAGACGTCGAAATCATGACCCGCATAGAGCCAGATATCCCAGCCAAAATATTCACGGTAATGCGAACGATCTACCGATCTAAACTCGCATTCAAAACCCTCCACAAACCCGCTTACACGCTGGCCAGAATGGAATCGCTCGCCGTCTTTAATTCGAGATGTGTAGTTATTGACGATGGCGTGCGAAATAGGCCGCTTCAGGCCAACAACAACTAGTTCAGGGGCGCAGAAGGACTGTTGTACCCCGACGGAGTAGGCGAAGGGTGGAAGCTCTGCTTCCGGCAAAACGTAAATTACGTGGCAGCCGTATTTTGCGATGTCATCCAAAGTTTTCTGGTCACTAGGGGTCATGGCACGCGATTCAGTAATGGTCGTGGCCATCAATCCCGCAACTTCAGCCGATACAAAAACTCATCATCCCGGTGCTCGCCGACCATGAAAAAGCAGTTCCCCGCGTGCTCAAAACCGTGGCGCTGATAGAATTTTTGCGCGCGCGGGTTGTCGCTGTAGACGCTCAACACAATGTCGTCCATTTTTTGGCCGTGCGCGGTATTGATCGCCCATTCGATTAAATTTTCCGCCACACCCGTACCAAAATGGCTGCTGCGTAAATACAGCTGCTTCAACTCCATCACCGCCCGTCCCGGTAATTCCAGCGGCAGGCTGTGATCGAAGCCCAATTTGCAATAGCCGATCATTCGGCCCGCATCCTCGGCGATGCGGTAGCGCCGCATTGGATTCAGCAATTCCTGCGCCACAACCTCGACGCTGTGCGTTTGCGCTAGAAAAAGTTTTAAGTTTTCCGCGCTGTATAAGTGCCCGAAAGTATCAACAAAACTTGAAATTCCCAATTCAGACAAGGCGCTGCAATCGGCTTCGGTAGGGGTGCGATAGATCATTTGACTTCTATTAAGAGTGAAAAATGCAAGTTCAAAGACTAGCTTGTACAACAAACATGCCGACAACACCGTTTCGACGCGTAAAAATATCGAGCAACGGAATCATGATTTTGTCGACTAGATTGCCCTGAAATCGGGGGAATAACTCCCACGCACGTCGCTGGTAGACAATGTTCAAACCCACCCTGGCCAGCACTGCATGCATTACAGCCAAAGGGATCGGCCCTTCATCTGGGTCCTCAGCGTCCTTTGTATAGCCAGTAAACTGCGCGCAAAAAGGCTTGTTCCACCAGCGTGCCAGGGCGGGCTCATCGGCGGGCGAAAACTCTAAGGGCTCTGCGAATACCATTCTGCCACCGGGCGCCAAACACGCCGTCAATAATTCAAGCATCTCGGTCAAATCCGCCGGTGCTAAATGGTGTAGAAAACCCACCGCGCAAATGAAGTCAAATTTCGCTTGCGTATTTCCGGCAAATTGAAATGCGTCCTTTTCAACCCACGTCACTTTGCCAGCCAGCCCGGGAAGCAGCGCCAGCTTCGCCTTGGCAACTTCCAGCATCGCACTGCTGTGATCCACAGCGGTTACCGTATCGAAGCGCGCACCGAAGCGCTGCGTCATCTGGCCACTGCCACAACCGATATCGAGCATCTTGCCTCGAGCTTTGGGCAATAAGCCAAACACCGGCCGAAACAGCGCAGAATTTGCCAACGCTCGCGGTGCGTTAACTACGCGCTCGTATTCGTCCGCAATAATTTCGTGGTGATTTAGATCGCGCTTTGAGCGTTGATCTCGGGTTAATTCCATAATTTTCCAGTGAGCGATTCTGAGTAAGCGGCTAGTCAAGCGTAGGCGATTGACTGGCTTTACGCCTGCAAACTACCCCATCACCCGCCAATAGCCATCCATCAGCACGTCGCCAAATACAAACGCGATCCAGCCTGCGGCAGCCAAATACGGGCCAAACGGCATCGGGTTTTCCCGCGCGTGCTTGCGCAGCAGCACCATGGTAATGCCAACCACGGCCCCGACAGTAGCAGAAAGCAGCACGATCATCGGCAGCATCGACCAGCCCATCCAAGCGCCCAGACCGGCCAGCAGTTTGAAATCCCCGCCGCCCATGCCGTCCATGCCGCGCAGTTTTTTAAAAGAATAATTCACGCTCCACAAACTGCCCCAGCCCATCGCGGCACCCATTATCGCCGGCACCGGCGCTATAAATACCGAGTTCACCGCCAACAGCAGGCCAATCCACAGCAGCGGATAAGTCAGCTGATCCGGCAGCAGTTGCGTGTGCATGTCAATGCCCGACATTGCAATTAATAGCCAAGTGAAGACCAAAGCGGCGATGCAGGCAAAACTGGGGCCGAATTTCAGCAAGCAGGCTAAGGAAGCGAGGCTAGTCAACGCTTCAATCAATGGATATTGCATCGAAATTTTGGTTTTGCAGTTCGAACATTTTCCACGCAGCGCCAAATAGCTCAGCAGCGGCACGTTGTGCCAGGCTTTCAGCTGAAAGCCACATTTTGGACATTGTGATCGCTCAAAAACCAGCGATGGCGGCGCGCTGCCAAGCACAAAATCGTCTTTCAGCTCACCTTCTAAAATACTCGATGCTTCAGTACGCCACTCAAACATCATCCGTGGCGGCAGGCGCAAGATCACGACATTTAAAAAACTGCCCACCAGTAGCCCTAAAATCGTCACACAGACGATCCAAAACCACATCGGAAGCAGGGCGCTGGCACTAGTGAAATCGCTGTAGTACTGGATTATTTCGGAAATCATGGTTGCGCCCCGCAGCTCAAATAAAACGCGTCAAATCAAACATCCAAATTCGCCACCTTCAGCGCATTTTCTTCAATAAATATGCGCCTAGGTTCAACCTCTTCGCCCATGAGCATGCCAAACATTTGATCGGCGGCAATCGCATCTTCAATGCGTACGTGCAGTAAGCGGCGGGTGTCTGGGTTGACGGTGGTGTCCCACAGCTGATCCGCATTCATTTCGCCCAAGCCTTTGAAGCGG
>JANNYA010000106.1:0-5389 GCA_031409855.1 Rhodanobacteraceae bacterium
GGATTTCCTGACGTTTTTGCGCACTGACCCGCAGTTTTATGTCAGCACGCCAGATGAGCTCATACGTGAAGCTTCGTGGCTGGCCAAGCAAGTTGATGCGCGTCTACCCGAATTTTTTGGGCATTTGCCACGTACGCCCTACGGTGTGCGCGCGGTGCCCAGCGCTTTGGCACCCAATTACACTGCCGGCCGCTACAACGGCGGTGCACCAGGGGCTGCGGGCGAATATTGGGTGAATACCTATGCGCTGAGTACGCGCGCCTTGTACATGCTGCCAGCCTTGACCTTGCACGAAGCGGTGCCCGGACATCATTTACAAACCGCACTTGCGCGCGAGCTTGCGGACGTACCGAAATTCCGCCTGAACTTTTATCCGCATGCTTTTGGCGAAGGCTGGGGCCTGTACGCGGAAAAGCTCGGCATAGAAATCGGAATATATAAAACCCCGTACGAAAATTTTGGCCGACTCAGCTATGAAATGTGGCGCGCGTGTCGTTTGGTGGTGGATACCGGAATTCATAGCGGAACGATGACGCGATCGCAGGCGCGTGAATATTTAAGCAGCAACACCTCCCTGTCTGCGCATGAAATTGCAACTGAAATTGACCGCTATATTGCCTGGCCTGGGCAAGCGCTGGCTTACAAAATGGGCGAGCTAAAAATTTTGGCCTTGCGTCGCAGGGCTGAGGCGGCGCTGGGCGCTAATTTTGATATCCGTGACTTTCACGACGCAGTTTTGGCAAACGGCGGCGTCACTTTGCCGGTACTGGAAGCGCAGATTGACGCGTATATTCGAACAGCTGAAATCAGGATCGGCGAATAGCATTCGGCACGCGACTGCACCAAGAGCCTATGCCGAGTGCAACTCGCCATACCAGCTATCGAAAATGTTACGAATTGCTAAATCACCATAGCTAGCCAGAGGGCTGGCTTTGTTAGTTGTCATGTCATAGCGGTTAGTCTTTCTATTCCCATTACCCGATAGAAAAATTATGCCTAAGTCAAAATACGCGCTTATTGCTCTCCTTGTTTGTGCTTTACAATTTTTCGATGCCAGCCAGGCACGTGAGTTCAGTGGTGTTTCTACTAAGGTGAGTTACCAGTGCAAAACTGGCGAAGACATTTCCGTCGAAGGAACCTCACAGACAATTGCACTTACTGGTGCTTGCGGCGATCTTAGTATTTCCGGAGTCAGTGCCAGCGTGCGCGTGCAGCAGGTCGAGTCTATCGTCCTCGAAGGCTTTAAAAACCAGGTGGCTTATGGCAGCAACGCTCTAGGTGGCAAACCAAAAATCGATGTCAGCGGCGTATCATGTGCTGCCAACCCAGACAAATCACTCATAATTGCCCGCGCTCCGGCCAATGCCCCAGCAGCGCGAACATCTGTGAATACCGCCGCACCTGCAGCGTTGATTGCAGATGTTGCGGCATGCAGCGCCACGCGCACCATTGCGGGTGTCAGTAACGGTCAAGTTATTGATTGCGCAAAAGGCGAACGATTGCTGATCTCGGGCGTGAATATAGTGACGTCCATTAGCGGCAATTGCGCAGCAATTTGTATCGATGGCACGAGCAATACAGTCACAGTCGCTGGCGATGCGCTCAGTATTGCGATAGCTGGCACCTCCAATAGCGTTTCTGCGAGCCGTGTTGACGCTATTCGCATTGACGGTATGAGCAATCGGGTGTCGTGGCGCAGCAGTGCCTACCGGAAAGGCCCGAAAGCTAGCGTATCTGGGATCTCGAACGGCATCAATCGATTGTAGTTAAGCCGACTGGAAAAACGTGTTTGCACCGGGTGAATTGGCGGTGTTTGAATTGCACTCCCTTGACCAAAGCGCACCAACAATTGCTACGCTGAGCGCGCTAAACTGCAAAGCCTAATTTCACTGTTTTCGCGTGTGTTCGTCACGCTTATAAATGATGCATGAAACTGAAATAACTGAATTGCGCGAACAGCAGTTTCGCGATCTCTTGCAAAATTTGCCCGCCGCAGTTCAAGGCTATCGTCCCGACGGTACCGTGCTTTATTGGAATTTTGCCTCAGAGCGGCTCTATGGTTTTAGCGCGCACGAGGCGATTGGAAAGAATTTGCTGGACTTAATCATTCCGGCCGAACTTAAGGCGCGTTTTGCCGGCAATTTGCAGCGAATGCTAGAAAATGGCATCGCCGTGTCGCCACAAGAACTGAGTTTGCAGCGTAAAGACGGCGCACGCGTCGAGGTTTATTCCAGCCATTATTTGCTGCACCTCGCGAGCGGTGCGCTTGAGCTAGTTTGCATTGATATCGATTTGACCGAACTTAAGCGCGGGGAAGAACGGCTGCATGTTAGCGAAGATCGATTTCGCACCTTAATCGAGGCGATTCCAGATGCTATTTTTTTCAAAGACGGCAAAGGCTGCTGGCAGATCATCAATGAAGCCGCAAAAAATCTTTTTTACTTAAACGACTTCCCCTGGCTTGGTAAAACTGATCTTGAGATGGGGCAGCTGCGGCCCGCGTTCAACGATGTTTATAAAGCTTGTTTTGTTGATGACGAAAAAGCCTGGGCAGCACGAAAGCTTAGCGTTTTTGCGGAATCAATGACGCTGGCCAGTGGCGAGGTTCTGAACTACGACGTGCTGAAATTACCGATTTTTGACGATGATGGGGCGCGGAAGGCTTTAGTCGTCGTTGCACAGGATATGACAACGCGAAAGAAAGCCGAAGCTGAACTGCGCATTGCCGCAATCGCGTTTGAATCCCAGCAGGGCATGTTTGTAACCGATGCCGACTTCGTGATTTTGCGGGTCAATAGCACCTTCACCCGAATCACTGGCTACAGCAGTGCTGAAGCGGTCGGTCAAAAACCCGCTGATCTGCTTAGATCCGGGCGCCACGATGCCGAATTTTATGCGGTGATGACACAAAGTTTGGAAAAAACCGGCACTTGGCAGGGAGAAATTTGGGATCGACGCAAAAATGGCGACCTATTCCCAGAATGGATGGCGCTTACTGCAGTCAAAGACACGGCTGGCGTGCTGACCAACTATGTCGCCGCCTTTGTCGACATCACCGCGCGCAAAGCCGCCGAGGAGCAGATACAAAATTTGGCGTTTTTTGATGCGCTAACCGCTTTGCCGAACCGGCGGCTGTTGATGGATCGCTTGAAGCAAGCCTTTGCCGCCTGCGCGCGTCGGCAAAATCACGGCGCACTGTTGTTTGTTGATTTAGACAACTTCAAGTTTCTAAACGATACCCACGGGCATTATTTGGGGGATCAACTCTTGCAACAAGTCGCACAGCGTTTGAGCGCGTGTATTCCCGAAGGCAACACCGTCGCGCGCCTGGGCGGCGATGAATTCGTGTTGATGTTGGAAGACTTGAGCGAAAATATTTTAGAGGCCGCGACCCAAGCGGAAACGGTGGGGGAAAAAATTCGTTTGGCCTTGAATCAGACGTATGAATTGGGCGGTCATGCGCACCACAGCACACCGAGCATCGGCATTACTTTGTTCGGCGAAAAAGATGAAAGCATCGACGAGCCGCTCAAACGCGCGGATTTGGCGATGTATCAAGCGAAATCAGCGGGCCGCAACACACTGCGGTTTTTTGATCCACAGATGCAGGCAATCGTCACCGCGCGCGCGCTTTTGGAAGCCGGCCTGCGCGAAGCACTCAGCAAAGGGCAATTTGAGCTGTACTTTCAAGCGCAGGTTAGGCAATTTGCTGCAGGGTTGGCATTAGTCGGCCGCGGTCAAGTTAGGCAGGTGTGGATAGGCAGCGATCAGTTGGCGCCCAATTTCGAGTTAACCGGCGTAGAAGCACTATTGCGCTGGCAACATCCAACGCGCGGCTTGATATTGCCGGGTGAATTTATCGCGCTGGCTGAGGAAACTGGTTTGATCGTGCAAATTGGACATTGGGTGCTCAATGCCGCCTGCAAACAGCTTGCGATTTGGGCAGCACAGCCAAAACTGGCGCATCTAAAGCTTGCGGTCAATGTCAGCCTGCGCCAATTTCATCAAGAAAACTTTGTCGCTGAGGTACTGGAAGTGCTTGCCCGCACGGGTGCCAATCCAGAGCGACTAAAACTAGAGTTAACTGAAAGTGTGGTCGCCTCCAACGTCGAGGACGTGATCGCGAAAATGACGGCGCTTAAGGCCAAGGGCGTTGGCTTTTCGCTCGATGATTTCGGCACTGGCTATTCGTCCTTGTCGCATCTCAAACGTTTACCTTTGGATCAACTGAAAATCGACAAATTTTTCGTGCGCGACGTGCTAACGGATCCAAATGACGCGGCTATCGCGAAAATGATTGTCGCGCTGGGGGAAACGTTAGGTTTATCGGTGATGGCGGAAGGGGTGGAAACTGAAGCGCAGCGGGATTTTTTAGCAGGACATGGCTGCTTAACCTATCAGGGGCATTTATACAGTGTCGCGTTGCCGCTAAGCGATTTTGAAGCGTTTGCGCGGCAAGCTTGAAATTTCGCGCTAGCTCGGAATTAGGGTACTAATCACATGCTCAACATAGGCGTCAAATTCACCTGAGCTCAGGCGCGGCATTTTAAGCTGCAGGCTCATTTGCAAAAACCCGACGTAACCGGCAAACGCTAAGCGCGCGCGATGCGCCGCCGCCGTGGCATCAAGCCCGGCATCACTAAATAGCTTGGTGAGGAACGCTAGGCGCGCCTCCGAAATTTTCTCGACGCGCGGGCCGACACTTTCGTGCTCGACCGCTTTGATCAACGCTGAATATATTTTATGCAGCCTAACCGTACGGCTAGTGATGCGAAACAGGGTGCGCAGTCGCTCGCGCGGGTCGCTAATTCCTTGCACACGGGAAATCACATCGCTGGAATCGTCTTCACCCCAACGTTTTAAAGTCGCTTCGATCAATGCATCACGCGAGCTAAAATGCCAGTAAAAACTGCCTTTGGTGACGCCCAAGCGCTTTGCCAACGGCTCTACCGCGACTGCAGCTAGGCCCAAATCGGCAATCATATCGAGCGCACCCAGCTCCCAATCTTGCGCGGTTAGGCGCGGGCGTTCAATTTTGATCAATTTTGGCGTCATGGACATGAAGGACGAGAAATCAGCATTAAGTGCGTGAAAATTGGCATCTAGGAGCACTTAGAATGCCCCAAGCCTGCCTTAAACCCAAGCTTTGCGGTTTTCACAGTTAGGCACCATGGCGTTTGCGGCTACAAAAGGCGAATTTAACTTCCAAAAAAGCGCTGCATTTGTCACGCTCAACGCCTTGAGATTTAGTGGATAAGATCATGGGCGAACTCGACGAGCGCTTTAATCGCAATGTTTTTGGGCAGCCTCTGGTGCCCTGCTCTTTTGAACCACGCACGGGTTATTTTCGCGATGGCTGCTGTAAAACCGATGAAACCGACCGCGGCCG